>CBETWC010000245.1:0-3423 GCA_965539925.1 uncultured bacterium | reverse complement strand
CAGAGGAGAAACAGAACTACGAAGGTGGCCGTCTGCCACCACATTGGCGCGAGGACCTCGCACCGCTGCGTACTGATTGGCGTAAACCATTCCTCGAAACAGTCCCGTGGATCGTCGTCGTCTTCGAGCAGAGATTCTCCACGAGACCTGACGGCACCAAACAGCATCACTACTACGTAAAGGAGTCCGTCGGTATCGCTTGTGGCATGTTCATCGATGCACTCAACCGCATGGGCCTCTCAACGCTCACGCACACGCCGAGTCCCATGGCATTCCTTCGCACGCTGCTCGATCGGCCTGAGAGCGAACGCCCATTCATCCTCTTCCCCATCGGCTACGCCGCAGAGAACTGCCAGGTCCCCGACCTGACCCGCAAGCCCCTCGCCGACATAATGGTCGAGGTGCTGAGTTCCGACCTGACACCTGACACCTGTCCCTTGTCTCACTCCTCCAATCTGATGCGGATGCGCCTGAATCCCCTGCCCTTGTTCTCCGCCTTGGGAATCGAGATCGCCCCTACCTGACCCGTGTCAGAAACATGTGTGCCGCCGTCTGCTTGCCGATCAAGACCGACAATGTCGATGACCCGAACTTCCTGGATTCCCTTCGGGAGCAGATTCACTTTCGTGCGGATGAGACTCGGATCCTCGTCTGCGGCATTCCTGGGCAGAAACGAGACTTCGACGTCGCGCCGACGCGCAAGCTCGGCGTTGAGTTCCGCCTCAACGATCGGGATCTGGTCGGCTGTCCACTCGGGGAGGTCGAAATCGAGCCTTCCAGCCCCTGGCTGCATGTTGCCACCGGTCACAGGACTCTGGAACCGATTCCAGATGACACCGCACAGTGCGTGCATTGCCGTGTGGGTCTTCATGAGGCTGTAGCGCCTGTCCCAGTCGATCTCCCCGTCGACAGTCGTTCCAGTTGAGGGAAGCCCGCCTTCGAGCCAGTGCCAGACACCATCCGCATCATGTGTCACTCGCACCACCTCGAGTCGATCATCTCCGATCACAAGATGTCCTACGTCGTGAGGCTGTCCTCCCCCGCCGGGGTAGAACACGGTGCGGTCGAGCAGCACACGATTATCGTCGACATCCGTGCGGACGACGCGGGCACTCATGTCTTTGGCGTAGGAATCGGTGGCGTAGATCTTGTCGGTCATGGAACCTCCTGGCACCACCCTATCGCTCAGCGCTGCATCGATTGTTACCGTGCCCCCATGCATGTGGACGTGGCGATCATTGGTGGCGGTATCGCGGGCCTGTCGGCTGGAGCGTTCCTTGCTCCCCGAACCTCCGTTGCCGTGTTCGAGAAGGAGTCGACACTCGGCTACCACGCGACGGGCCGATCCGCCGCGTTGTACACCGAGTGCTACGGCGAGGAACCCATCCGGCGCCTCACGCTTGCGTCCAAGTCGTACTTCCTCGACCGTGATGAGCCATTCGGCACCGAGCGCGGCGTCATGTTCGTCGCCCCCGCTGGAGACCTCTCGGCAGTCCATGAGCTCTACTCGACGTTCTCGCCGCTCGTGCCGGACCTCAAGGTGCTGTCGCCCTCGGAGGTCTCCGATCTCGTCCCCGTCATCGACGCCAAGGACACTGCTGGCGCCGTGCTTGAACCGGGAGCCCTCGATCTCGACGTTCACCGCATCCTGACCTCTTACGCTACGACCGTCCGGGCGCACAACGGTTCGATCCTCACGACAGCAGAGGGAACCAGCTTCGACCGCGTCGACCGCCGCTGGCGAATAGAAGCCGGAGATCACATAGTCACGGCGGATACGCTCGTGAACGCAGCGGGCGCATGGGGCGATCGAGTCGCCACGAGCGCTGGTGTTGCTCCCCTCGGCCTCACGCCTCTCAAACGATGCGCGTTCACCTTCGATCCGGGCTTCGAAACCGCTGGCTGGCCCATGGTCGTCGACACGGGTGAGAACTGGTACATGAAGCCAGAGGGCCCACACCTACTTGGTTCGGCAGCCAGCGAGATCCCCCAGGAGCCGTCAGATGCACGCCACGATGAGCTCGACGTCGCTCTCGGTATCATGCGAATCACCGAGGCCACCAGCCTGCAGATCCGTTCGGTCAAGAACCAGTGGGCAGGGCTCCGCACCTTTACTCCTGATCGGACTCCCGCGGTCGGTCGAGATCCGGAGAAACCTGACTTCTTCTGGCTGGTGGGTCAGGGCGGCTACGGGATCCACACGAGTCCTGCCATGGGCGCAATGGCGGCAGGGCTCATCATGGACGACCAGCTTCCCGACCGGCTCGCAGGTTACGGGATTACTCGCCAGATGTTCGACCCGTCGCGTCTTCGGTGAGGGAATCGCTGGTTCCTTCCCTGTACACGAGCACTGCCACTCCGATCGCAACGATCAACGCAAACGAGAACCACTGCACCGCATATCCGAGGTGCGACCCCTCCGTCAGCTCCTGCTGAGGGATCGGTACCGGGGTGTTCTCCGGGTTCGGGATGGTCCACCCTTCGAGGGACATCGCGACAGGGAGCACGTCTCCCTCCACCCACTTGTCGATGTACTCGAGATCGAGACGGCTCAGCGAGGTGAGCTCGCCTCCATCGGGGTCGGATTCTCCAATCGCAGATGGCTGTTCGCCGAGTTGGAGAGGGCCTTCGATCTCCATCTGTCCCGGAGCCGGCGCAAATCCCTCCGCCGGCGGACCCTCCGTTTCTGGAGGGATGAGTCCTCGCACGACGATCAGGACGGAGCCGTCTTGAAGGTCGAAGGGTGTCGCGACGAGTGTCCCGGTGAGATCGTCAAACGTGCGCCCTATCGAGAAGAACTCAGCATCGCGTCGGAACTCCCCTTCCGCGATGGCATGCCGGTAGGCTATGGCATCTGTGTCGTCGCCGTACTGCCCGAGGATCCCCACAAGGGGACGCGGAGGTTCAGCCATGCGGCTCTCGATGACGGCGTTCTGAGCTCTCCGTTCGTCGAGACGATCGAGTTGCCAGAAGCCGAGGCGCACGAAGAGCAGGGACAAGAAGACGCCCACAACGACGGCAGCGATCCACCGCGGCTTCTTCAGAACATTTTTGTCGAATTTGTTGGCCACGGCTGCAGGCTAATGCTGCACTCCGGAAATGAGCGGGGTCGGCTGGAGCCGGGGAGATGACAGGCAGTAGTACGTCCGATGTACGACGTAGCACGACCCCGAATCAGGTCGTCCTCCCTGAACCTCAATCCACGTGGTCGGCGAAGGCCCAACAGTCGTCCCACCTTCAGGGGGGACAACAGCCGAGCGTCAGCTCGGGTGTAGGGGGGACCGTGAGCCTGCGAACCCGGTACGGCACGACCTCTTGCGTTCAGCGTCTTGCGTTCGTCGACGGGTTGCTGGTGACGTGCCGTATGAGGCTCGCAGGCTCGCACCTCCTCCTCGCTCGCTGCGCTCGCGTGTCCTCCCTGAA
>CBETWC010000244.1:0-3463 GCA_965539925.1 uncultured bacterium | reverse complement strand
GGCATACGAGATAGTAAGCCGTGACTGGAGTTCAGACGTGGCTCTTCCGATCTCGATGGTGAGCATGTTCGGATCGAGGCGGTGGCCGTGCCCGACACGCTCGTTGACAACGTCGATCAGTGATTGACGTCCCTGCGAACGCACAGTGCGGATCACCTCATCGTCGATGTTGTCGACGCCTGCCCAGGACTCGTGGACCCCTGACCCCCACTCGGCGCCCATGGCATCTTCGAACACCTCCTGCAGTGGGCCGTTCACCCAGGTGGCTGCATGCACGCCGTTGGTGACAGACGTGATTTCAGGCCCGCCTCGGACACCAGCGAACATCTGCCTGCTCACCTCTCCGTGGAGCTTCGCAACACCGTTGGCTCGACTCGAAACGTTGAGACAGAACGCTGCCATGTTGAACGCGTCGCCCTCACCCGGCATGTGAGCGAGTTTGCACAGCTCGTCGATCGACACGCCGTATCGCTCGGACCAGACACCGATGTACCGATCCATGAGGTCCCTCGGGAAGCGGTCGATTCCTGCGGGAACCGGCGTATGTGTGGTGAACACGATCCTCGGGCGAACCGCTTCTACAGCTTCGTCGAGCGAGAGTCCCTTGTTGATCTCTTCACCGATCAGCTCGAATGCGAGGAAACCGGCGTGTCCCTCGTTGAGGTGATACACGGAAGGCTTGTAGCCGAGCTGATGGAGCGCACGGACACCTCCGACACCCATCAGCAGCTCTTGACGAATCCTGTGCTCGCGGTCACCGCCGTACAAACGATCGGAGACATGCCGACCCTCTTCGTCGTTGAGGTCAAGGTCTGTGTCGAGGAGATAGAGCTTCGTTCGACCGACATCGGCCCGCCACACCCTGGCCTTCACAATGCGGTCGTCCATGACGATGTCAACGATCACGCCCATCTGCTCGAGTCCGAGGGAGCGCGGGTCGTGGCGCTCGTAATGCTCGCGCTGCTGCTCGTCTGCGATCGACTGGTGGAAGAACCCGTCACGGTAGAAGAGCCCCACGGCGACCAGGGGGAGGGCCAGGTCGCTCGCCGCCTTGAGGTGGTCCCCTGCGAGGATTCCCAGGCCACCGGAGTACTGCGGAAGCTTCTCTGTGACACCGAATTCCGGAGAGAAGTAGGCGATCTGCGCATCGGGGAGGCGCTCGGGCACCGGTACGCGATCTACGGCTTCCGTCGTCAAAGCGATGAAACGTTCATCTCCCAGGAACCGGTCGTAATCGGCGTCCGTAAATGCCTTGACCCGGAGCCTCGGGTGCAGATGAGACGTGACTTCAGGGAATTCCGAGAACAGGGCCTGCGTGCGACGGTCCCAGGTCCATGAGTAGTTGCTCGTGACAGCGATGAGGTTGGCCTCGAGCTCGGAGCGCGTGGTCGTGTTGGTCAAGATGAGTTCCTAGAGGTTGGGTGTGGCCGAATGTTATCGCTCGGAGATCGGTTCATCCTTCTCTGCGGGCCTTCAGTCCATGTGATCGTCTCGGATATCGCTCAGCCGACGGAGGTGTCCGGTGAACTCGTCATCGAGTGCCATCTCGTCCACTGCTCGGTCGTGGCGCAGACGCCAATTCGGCCGCTCCCAGTGCGTCCCAGGCACGTTCTGTCGTCGCTCCTCCATCAAGAGATCATCGAGGTTGTAGAGCGTCACGGCGGCACCGGTCCCTGCCATCCACTCCATCACTGCATCGCGCGTGGCAAGGGCAGTTCCCGTTCCGAAACGTTCCCTGAGCTTGTGGATGCTCCACTCCCTGGCTTCGCGCTCCTGCGCAGCTCGATCCTCGTCGAAGACGCCGAGGTCCTCGAGGTCTTCGACATCGCTCGCCTTCCACCAGGCAGCAAACGCTGGCGTGTCGTGACTCGAGAGGGCCAGGAGATCGGTGGACTCAGGATCGGAGACGCCTTCGTTGCTCATCGCCATGGCCATGCCGGCCAGTCGGTGTTTCGATAGCCCCTCCGTTATCTCCGGTGGAACCGTCCCGAGGTTCTCCCCCACAACGCTCGCGCTTGCACGCACCGACTCGATACAGATGACCGCGAACATCTCGTCTGAAGCCTGCATCACATACGCACCCTGGGTGGCGCCCGCTCCATGGGGGACCCACCAACCGCGATGGATCCCCATCACGTGGTCGATGCGGAGAATGCCTGCCACGGACAGCTGGCGCTGGATCGCCTTGCGGAAGTTCGCATGCCCGTCCTCACGTGCCTTCCACGGAATCGAAGCGGGAAGGCCCCAATCCTGACCGCCAACGAACAGCGTGTCCGGCGGTGCTCCGAGGCTCGCGGGGGCGAAGAGATCCGGAGTGTCCCAAATGTCGAATCCATCGGGGTGGCATCCGATCGGAAGATCCGGATACAGGTACTGGCCACGATCCCTGAGTCTCCCCGAGAGCTCCGAGAGTTGCTTGTTCATCAGCCATTGGACCGTCTCGTGATATGCGACCCTCTCCGGGTCTGGTTCCGCCGACTCCGGCCACGCACGCCAGTTCCGGGTCAAGCGATCTGCGTGCGCTCGGAACTCGGCATACCGTTGCATCTCCGGCTCCAGCTTCAGGAATGCATCAACCTGTGCACGTAGCTGCGGAGTCTGGGTGACATGGTCCGAGTACTTCGCCAGCTCGGCACGAATAGCTCGGCCAGAGACCTCGTAGTCGACCCACATGGATCGCTCCTTGGCGAGTGGGCCTTCACCTGACCAGCCGGGAACTGCTGAGAAGTCGACGAATACCTCGTTCCAGGCCCTTCTCGAAACGGGAGCATACGGCGAGGGCTCATCATCGAAAGTGGCAAGGAGAGGGAGCGTGCCAACGACTTCGATGCCCGTGTCATGGCACACATCTGCAAGTGCCGAAAAATCGCCTATGGACCCGACTCCGGAGTCCACGTTCGATCTACGGAGCGAGTACATCGGAGAGATCAAACCGAGTGCGCGGCTCGGTGCCGGGTACGCAAGCGTCGGTGCCGAGAAGAGGTGGGATGTGTATGCGCCGCCGTTGACGACCAGCTTGTGATAACCCGTGGGAAGCGTGGACTCAGTGGACATATCGCCGTCGTCGACGATGGCGGGAATCTCTCGTCCATCCTCGAGGACGATCACAGCCTCGGTGACCGTGAACTCTGTAGCAACGGATGGCATCACTCCATCCCACGCAACGATCACCGGTTCGATCGGCGGACGCTCAGCCGCGAGCTGGGCGGTCGTCTCAACGATCTGATGCTCGGTGTCGAGTTCGCTGCCCGTCAATGCGGTCAGGACGGCGAGAAGATCGTCGTTGGTGGTCCTCTGGGGATTGTTCCAGGTATCGACCCAGTCCGGCTGAACACCGGCTTCTGCTACCAGAGCCTCCAGGGCCGCTTCAAACTTGGCTGCTGTCATGGCCCAATTATCCCAGACGCTTGGACCCAAGACTCGGCCTCCCAACACCCTCAGCCAATCGTCCTCCCTTCAGGGA
>CBETWC010000243.1:0-3469 GCA_965539925.1 uncultured bacterium | reverse complement strand
AGGGTGCTGGCGCGCTTTCGCGACACTGGAGCCGGTATCACGGTCAATCCTCCGAATCTGGCTGTCGTGGGTGGCGGTCATGCGGTTCAGATCCTGTCTGGGGGCTTCTTGATCGTGGGACTGCATTGGCCTACTGGCGTCTGCTGGGTGCGGAATATCGTCCTGTGGCTGGGTCCTGAGCGCTCCAGAGAGGGCCTGGACGGCTTGTGTGGCCCCGAGCAGCCAACTGGATAAGCGAGATCCCCATCGATATCGGGCTTTCCGCCGCGTCCTGCGAGCGTTTCTTGGTTCATATTCAAGAAATAGACCCGCCAACCCTCTCACGAGAGTGTCAGTAACCCTCTCATCAGAATGTCATCACAGTGTCATCGGCAACGCTGACACCGCGAGAAGCCATACGCCACAAGGGCTTTCGTAGCTTCGGCGACGAGCGCCGCCAACGCGGCCGATCGTTGCCTGACGGACGCCGGCGGCGTGAATCGGAGGGGGGTTGACAGGGTTGCTGACACTCTGATGAGAGGGTTGAAGCGCATGCTCAAGGTGTGGAATCACGCAAACAGACTACGAACCGGAAAGACGAAGCCGTGGAACGACTCCATCAACAGCTTCAGATGTCGCTCCGCGACCTCACCATGTCTGAGGGCAGGAAACGCTCCTTGACTGTTGTCGACAAGTCTCGTGACTTCTCGTTTTCCGACACGCAACTGATCTCGGAACAGTCTTTTGCTCGGGACTTCACTCCTAGGCGTGTGACCGACGACGAAGCAGAGAATCAGGTCATCCGCGCCAGCGCTACTTTGACCATCCCTGAAGCAGCCCAGCTGCTCGGTATTGGACGCAACCTCGCATACGAGATTGCCGCCCGTGACGGCGAAATCGCAGGAGTGCCGGTGATTCGGGTCGGGCGCCGACTCCTCATCCCCCTGGCCCGGCTTCTCGAAGTCCTCGGACTCGATGACGATTCGACCCGGTTCGGACCGAAGAGATAAGGTGGCTCGGAGCAGAAATCCTCTCAGAAACCAGCACTGCAGTGGGGAACGTCGGCACTGAGGACTACCGGCCGGACCCGGGGAATACCCCGAAGGGAGACGACAGAATCGTGAACGACAGTAGACGCCCAAAAGGCACAGGATCAATCCGCGAGCGCCACGGCCGGTATCAAGCCACATACTCCTTCATCGACGGCACGGGGTCTCGTCGACGAAGGGCCCAAGTATTCGATACCAAGACTGAGGCGCGAAGGTGGCTCAACGAACGACTCGCCGAGGTCGCGACAGGGCACGTGGCCGACGCGGGAGGTCTGACCGTGGGTCAGTACTTCTCGGATTGGCTCGGGTCCTTGGGCATGAGCCAACTCGAGGCAGCGACCGTGTCGTGGTATCGGTCGGCAGCGACCCGACACATCATGCCCGCTCTCGGATCCGTGAAGCTCGCCAAGCTGAGCCCCGTCATGATCGAGTCGTTCCTCGCAGAGAAGGCAGAGAATGGCCGCCTCGACGGCACGGGAGGTCTGGGGCCGGCGAGCGTCCACCGTCTGCAGGTGACATTGCGCAAGGCGCTCGAGGCGGCGGTGCGCAAAGGAATGCTGGCCCGTAACCCGGCCGACCTTGCCGACTCCCCCAAGATGCCTCCCCGCGATGTGACAGTCGACGTCTGGACCTCTGACGAGCTGGTGAGGTTCATCGAGGCCACCCAGACCGACCGATTGTCCGCGGTGTGGAGACTGGCCGCCATGTCCGGCCTTCGCCGATCCGAGCTGGTGGGTCTGCAATGGCCCGACATCGATCTCGATCGAGGCTGGTTGTCCGTACGACGAGCGGTCGTGATCGTCGACGGAGGGCCTCCACACGTGAAGCCGCCGAAGACTGCGAAGTCGCGGAGGACAGTCGAACTCGACGGGCGAACGGTCTCGACGCTCCGTGAGTGGCGTCGCACCCAACTTGAGGAGCGTCTGCGTGCGGGTGAGGCCTGGAAGCCCGGAGAATGGGTCGTGGCCGACGAGCTCGGTGCGTGTCTCCGGCCCGACCGGCTCGGAAAGCGATTCGTCGCTCTTTCGAGAGCGGCAGGACTCAGAACCATCACGATCCGTCAGCTTCGCCACAGCCACGCCACTGCCTTGCTAGTCGCCGGGGAATCACCGAAGGTCGTTCAAGAGCGACTCGGCCACTCGTCGATCAGCGTGACATTGGACGTGTACTCGGCCGTCCTACCGAATATGCAGCGCGAGGCTGTGGAGCGCCTCGCAGAGATATTCGACGCCCGATAGGCGCCGCATAGGCGCCGCATAGACGTCCGACGGGCGCCTGCCACGGAGAATGGATGCCTTTCAACGCGACGAAACCCCAGCTATTGCTGGGGTTTCATCACTTCTCTCTCCCGTGGAGCTGAGGGGATTCGAACCCCTGACCCCTTGTCTGCCAGACAAGTGCTCTGCCAGGCTGAGCTACAGCCCCTGGCGGAACGGGAGTCTATCAAGCATCGGTCGTAGACGAGCTCGGTTCAAACTCGATTCGCGGGGCACTTGCCCAGAGCCGTTCGAGGTCGTAGTACTCCCTCGTTTGGCGGTCGAAGATGTGGACCACGACATCGCCGTAGTCGAGAAGAACCCACTGGCCATGGTCCGTTCCCTCTTTGCGGATCGGACGGCGGTCGATCCCCCTGAGGGCCTCAACCGTCTCGTCGGCCAGGGTCAGCACGTTGCGCCGAGAGGTGCCCGTGGCCAGCACGAACACATCGGTGACCACGAGGAGGTCTGATAGATCCAACAGGGCAATGTCCTCACCGGACTTGGCATCGAGCGCAACGGCAGCTGCACGTGCCGCTTCTATCGCGTCAGGTGCCGCTGTATGTGCATGTCTACTCATTGGCGTCGATGATAGGGAGTCCCTCTGACGAGTTTCGCGCATCTGGTACAACCCGTGGGCATCGATGTACTCCGCCACGGGACCGGGGACCAAGGCCGAGTAGTCGGCACCTGACCTGGCCAGCTGCCTGATGCGTGTCGACGAAACGTCAACGGGCTCCATATCCAACCATGTCACAGGTCCGCCAACCGCAGCCTCGACATCCTCCCTCGCCACTCCTGGCCTGGGAACCACGGCGAGATCCACGAAGTCGAGGAGTTCAGCCGCCCTGTGCCACGTCGGTATCCCAAGAGCAGCGTCAGCACCGAGAATCAACACGGCGCGCTCAGCGAGCTGCTCGACGGTCTCGACCGTGTAGGACGGGCCGGATCTGGCAATCTCGGTCTCGTCGACCACCAGATGTGGGTCATCGGCAGAGAGAAGCTGAACCATTGCAAGCCGGTGTGCTGCATCGGAGACTCCCCCATCGCTCTTCTGCCAAGGGTCACCAGCGGGCATGAGGCGCACGACGTCGAGACCCAATTGCGTACGGGCGACCATGGCCATGGCCAGATGAGCGTTGTGTGGCGGGTCGAATGTGCCGCCGAGGATCCCTTGCACGCCCA
>CBETWC010000242.1:0-3479 GCA_965539925.1 uncultured bacterium | reverse complement strand
CTGGGATCGCGCCGACATCGAAGCCGACGCAGAGGCCACGTTGATATTGACGCCCTAACGGGTGCCAACCTCCTCCTCTCTCCCCGTGGTGGGAGAAGACCTAAGAACACAGCACCACCGCAACCAAGCGTCCCCCTTGACGGGTGGACGGCAGAGGAACGAAGTGACGATGCAGGGGGGGTGATGCAGGACGCCAAACGACGAACGCCTAGCGATGAACGCTCACTGTGATGCTACGAAGCGGATCTGGTGCCAGCCCTCGGCACCGTTTGGTCTCGGGCTGACTCGCGCCTCGGACTGGGTCTCTCCGGTGCCGTCTGTGGCTCTGACACGCATCGTGTGCGGACCCTCGGCTACGTCTGATGTGAACGACCACTGGACCCAGCTGTTCTCTGACAGGGGATGGGACAACTCGGCTTCGTGCCACGGGCCATCATCGATCTGCACCTCGACACCTGCAATACCACGGGTAGGGGCCCATGCAACGCCACCGAATGTGTAGCTGCCAACGTCGAAATGGCCACCGTTCTTGGGCCGATCGATCCGCGACTGCGTCTTGATCGGTCCCTCCTTGGACCACCCTCGTGGAATCCAGTATCCGTCGAAGGCATCCCAGGTCGTGAGTTCGATCTCACGGAGCCACTTGGTGGCCGACACGTAGCCGTAGAGCCCGGGAACCACGAGCCGTGCGGGGAAGCCATGGTTGGCTGGGAGCACCTCCCGATTCATCCCGACGGCAATCAGCGGCTCGCGGCCGTCATAAGCGAGCTTGGTTGGGAACCCGGCCGTCCAGCCATCGACAGACCGTCCCACCAGTTGGTCGGCGCCTTCTTGCACACCAGCAAGGTCAAGGATGTCGGTCAGCAGAACACCCGTCCAGAGGGCATTGCCAACAAGCCGGTCCCCCACCTCGTTCGACACACACGCAAGCGTTGCGTACCGCTCGACAAGAGGAAGCGCCATGAGGTCCTCGTAGGTAAGCACGAGCTCGCTGTCGACCATGCCTTTGACAGTCAGCGTCCATTCATCCGGATCGACGGTTGGGACAACAAGGGCTGTATCGATGCGGTAGAAGGTCGCGTTGCTCACGACGATCGGAGAGACGCCGACCAGTTCGAAATCATGGTCTGTCGTGGGATCCGCTGCCGCTTCGGCAGGTTCTGGGAGTTCGAGTGCTGCGAGCTGGGCCTCAGCGCGCGACCGGATCTTTGCCCTTCCAACGCTCAATGTGATCACAGACACAGCCGCGGCAGCGCCTACCGCAAGCAGCAGTCTTCTTCTGTCAATACTCGGGACGTCCCCATCAGTGATGACCTCGTCCCTCGGTGTTGTCCACTCCCTGATCCCGATCCAGACCGCCAAACCGATGCCTGCAGCGATAACGGTCGTCACGACGACCACCGCAGCCTCCGACCCTGCTGTAGCGATCTGTGCGGCAACACCAAGCGCAGCGAATGCGACGAACCCGATGATGATTGGGAGTGGAGAACGAGAAGAAGCCCTGCCCAGGAACCAGCCGACGATGAGCGCCACGACGAAGATGCCCACACCGAGCACTGCCTTGTCTGCTGTTCCGAATGCGGATATGGCAAAGGTCTTGAGCCAGGCCGGAGAGTTGTCCACCACGATCGAGCCGATGGATGAGATCGCCGACGGAATCGCACTCGAGAGACCGGCAAAGAACTCGGTGAAGCCAAGGGCGACGGCAACGCCTGCAACTGCAGCCCATGCCGAGCGTTGACGCGCGTAACTACTCACTGCTTCCTTCCCCATTGCCCACTACAACGACGGGTGATCGCTACGAGTTCCGCTTTGTTGTAACCCAATCGAAGAAGTTTTGGGAGTCGAGCGTGTTGACAACTCGTTCAGCCGGAACCCATCCTTTGCGTGCCTGGGAGAGACCCCATTGCACATTGGCGTAGGCCGACGTGTGGTGTGCATCCGTCGAGATGGCGAACATGACTTCTGACGTCTCGACCGCACGCCGCAGCAGGGGCGCTGCAAGGTCAAGGCGGTGGAGATGGCTGTTGATCTCCAGCGCTGTCCCCGTCTCTGCCGCGGCCTCGAAGACGGCATCAGCATCGAATCGAACCCCCGGCCTCTTACCGATCAGCCTGCCACTCGGGTGTCCAATCACCGTCACAGCTGGATTCTCGATTGCTGTGATCAGTCGGTCCGTCTGCTCTGCCTGTGAGAGGTCGAAATGCGAGTGGATCGACGCAACCCCGAATTCGAACCCCCTGAGGAAGTCGGCGTCGTAGTCGATCGATCCGCCGGGACCGATGTTCAACTCGGCGCCGTGGAGGATGACCAACGATGGGTAGTCAGGGCGAAGATTGTCGATCACCGCGCGCTGCTCAAGCATCCGATCCCGTGAGAGCCCGTTGATCGTGAGGTCCTCTGCATGATCCGTGATGGCTATGTAGTCCAAGCCTCGAGCCACGGCCGCATCGAGCATCTCTGACAGGGTGCTCCGACCATCCCCCGACCAATCCGTGTGGACGTGGAGGTCTCCGCGCAGATCAGTGGCCTGTATCGGGTCAGGCAGAGAGCCCTCCGCCGAGGCAGCGATCTCGCCGGTGTCCTCCCTGGTTTCGGGGGTGATCCACCGAAGATCGAGCCTGTGATAGATATCAGCTTCCGTGGCGGATGCAACAACGGTCCCCGTGCCGATCTCTGACAACGAGTATTCGTTGAGCGTGAGGCCTCTATCGAGCGCTCGTTTACGAAGGGCGATGTTGTGAGCCTTCGAACCGGTGAAGTACATGAGAGCGGCGCCAAATGCGGCCTCGGGCACAACTCGCAGATCGACCTGGATGCGATCATCGATCACCACGGACGCTTTGGTTCCTCCCGAACCGAGAACCGCGGTCACGCCTGGAAGCGTGACAAAGTACTCGGTGACCGACGATCCGGGCACTGCTGTGACGAGGATGTCGATATCTCCGATCGTTTCCGAGAGACGCCGCAGGCTCCCTGCATATTCGATGCGAAGCACGCCTTCGACACCATCGAGATCAGCCATCACCCTTCGTGCGATCTCCATTGCATCCGATATGGGAGCTCGAGTCTCATCCGAGTGGATACCGAGCAGGGCGATGCCCTGGGCGATCTTCTCCTCCGACTTCGGGCCGAGACCTGGAAGTGTGCGAAGCTGCTGCCGCTCGATCGCGTCAGTCAGGCCGGGAACGTCCACGACACCAAGACTGCTCTGCAGGAGGAGTACGGTCTTCGGACCGAGTCCGGGAATGCGCATGAGGTCGAGCATCGTCGGAGGAAACTGTTTCTTGAGCCGCTCGACCTTGCCGATGCTGCCATTCGCGGAGAACTCAACGATCTTGCGCGCCGTGCTGTCGCCGATGCCGTCGATCCCCCTCAGTTCGGCAATCGACAGCTCGCCGACGGACTCGGAGGTCGCGGCGATCGCATCAACAGCCTTCTCATAGGCCCGCGTCCTGAAGGACTGGCTCTGACCATCT
>CBETWC010000241.1:0-3482 GCA_965539925.1 uncultured bacterium | reverse complement strand
GACACCTGACACCTGACACCTGATTCACTCTTTGTACACCCCGACGGTCAGGGTGATCGTTGTGCCGGGCCGCACCCATTCGCCTGGTGCGGGGTCCTGGGTCAGCACGATGCCGTCCTTGGATTCGCTGTCGACGAAGCCATCGACCCTGGCAGCAAGCAGACCGACCCCTGCGAGGGACTCAAGAGCCTCTTCCCACGTCTGGCCGATGAGCGATGCAAGTTCTACGGGGCAGTTGACCGGCTCGCCGGTTATCTCACATGGATGAACCATGTACTGCTCTGAAAGCGTGCGGTACCGATGCGTGAGGTTGAGGTCCGTCTCGGTTCGACCGTCCGGGTAGGTGACGATGCGCTCGACTCTGATGAAGAATCCATCGATTCCGGAGCGGATCTTCTCCCGTTCGCCCGGCCTCAACACGTCTTCCTCATCGGCAACGAGTTCCTCATCGTGCTCGACTATGTCCTCTTTCTCATGGGTGACGTCGGTACAGGTCAGACCACCGTTGTCTCCGTACATCTTGACCGTGATCGAAGTGCCCGTGTAGGCCGTGGCAATCACGATCGGATGGTCGGTGTTGTTGCCGAACCTCACGTCAGGAGCGGGAACGCCCAACGTCGCTTCTCTGCCCATCGGGTATCGCGTGAAGTAGAGCGAGTGGGGTTTGTGTCCAAGATCCTCGAGGCACGAGTAGAACACTGCGTTGAACAGCGTCGTTCCGAACTGGCTCACTCCACCGCCGATGTTGGCAGGGTGGTCGCAGCAGTACGGTGCGCCGTTGATGATCGCTGGGGCAGCGACATATCCCTTTGCCTCTGTTCGCTCTCCAACGTGATCGTTGATGGACCACTCCTCACCGGGGAGAACGATCGCGCCGTTGACCGTATCAGCCATCTTCTGGATGTTGATAACGCGGGGTTGATTGGCTGGATGGTCAGTGGTGAACCCGGCGATGGGGCCAAGTGTGGTGAATGCCTCTGCGTCGTCGGTCGTGAATTCCGGTTCCTCGCCCACGAGCAGGGGGAATGTTCCCACTCCCGAGCCGAGGGCAGCCGTCTTCATGGTGATGAGCAGAGCATCGACATCGAGAAGAGTTCCGCTTCGACCGGGGACGACAGTGAACTCATCGGTTTCGAGGTTGATATCGAACTTCGCGTCGACAGGCTCGATCTCATACTCGGAGCGCCGTGGATCGAGGATCTCGAGAACCCGGTCATCGTCGAAGGAGTTGACGAGTGACTTCCCGTCAGCGCTGATGTCCGAACGTGCAGCGGAAGCGAGGTGCTCAGTCCTGAACGTCGTTCGAAATCCAAGGTCTGACGAAACCATGGTGATGGGTGTGTCGATCATCTGACCCATCTCGACTGCGGCGATATCGACCGCTGCGGTCGTAAGCGTTGGAGTGGAATCAACCACATCGAATGTGGCACCGACCTTGTCCAGTGTGCTCATTTCGTCGATGACCAGCTGATGGGCCTTCTCGTGATCAACCGCTTGCCCGGCCTTGGGATACTCCCGAGTGACCAATCCGTCCACAACGACAACGGCGCCGTTGAACGCGGGATTCGGAATCGCCTCGATCTCCCATTCGGTGATCTGCTTTTCGATTGCCTCATCGTCGAATGCAATGACCATGTCGACGTTCTCGGCCGTGGAGAATGAGCTGATCCAGGATGAGAAGTTGGCAATGGCGCCCTTGTCGCGCCTGACCAGAAAGGCGTCGTCAACTGCAGAACGAACGTCCGCGTCCAAACCCGTCGATAGCGGCGACAGCTTGAAGATCTGTTCGTTCATCGTGAAGACGCCGGTATCGGTGAGCAGCCGATTCTCATACGCCTTGACGGTAAGCGTGGCGTCAGCCCGGTTCATGCCACCGACAGGCACACCGGACACGGTCACGTTTCGTGCGATCTCGTCGGAGGTCATCTGCTTGTCTGCGAAGTACACAGCCAGAGGGAGGAGTGCAATGGCAAGCGGCACGATCGTGAAGATGGCTTTGGATGGCTTCATGTCGTTGTGACCGCGATGCTGGAGAACGTGCCGGAAGTGTAGGAATGGACTCAGAAAACTGGATGCCTATGCGTCGGCTATCAGCCGTCAGCCTTCAGCTTTCAGCCTTCAGCCGTTGGCGGGCGGAGGGGTTTCGTCCCACTCGTACACCTGGATTGTGATGAGCGTGCCGACATCCTGGAATCCGTCGAGGCTCTGCGAAAGCACAATGCCATGCTGTGTCTGATCGGGCGTCGGAACGGATGTGACAGTGACAACAAAACCTGCGCCGGTGAGGATCGACTGCGCATCACCTTGGGGCAGACCAGTTACTGAGGGGACAGGGATCGGGCAGACACCGTCGCCGCCGACCTTCTCCTCGCACGGATGCATCAGGATGACCTGGCGCTCGCCGCGATACGTCCAAGGGAAGGCCTCTCGCTCCAGTTCGTTGCCGTCGCTGTCGTAGAAGATGCGTGTGTTGACGATCCTCCAGCCACCGGAACCCTTGTTGTCGATGTACTCCTCGCCCGGTGCAACCTTGCCGTCTTCGTCCGCGCGATAGATTGTTGAAGCACTGGTGTGGCCCGTGCGGTCACCGCGTTCCGTACCGCAGGTGATTCCTCCGTTGTCGCCGAAGAACGTCACAGTGATCGTTCGGGGTGTGTAGCTGGTACGGACGATCACCGGCGCTTCTGTGTCGTTCTTGAACGCGACATCAGGATGTGGATAACCGAGTGTTGCCTCGCGGCCCTCGGGGTACTTACGGAAGTAGATGCTGTGAGGTTGATGTGCTACGTCCTCGAGGCACGAGAAGTAGATGGCGTTGAAGATCGTCGTGCCGAACTGGCTCACGCCACCTCCGACGTTGACCGGCTCCTGCTCGCAGGACAGCTCGCCACCGACGATGGCGCAGTCGTACTTGAATCCCTTTTCGAGCGTACGACGACCGACGGTTTCGTTGACTGAGAATTCTTCACCCGGCATGACAATGCTCTCATCAACGATGTCAGCCATGAGGTGGATATTGTGGACGCGGTTCGTTCCGGGTGTCCATGTTGTGAACTCGGCAAGCTCGTACAAATCGCCGAACGACTCCGCCATCTCTGTCGTGAATGCTGGTTCTGCGTTCTTCACAATTGGAAGGTCGCCCTTGCCGTTTCCGAGGGCGGCAGCTTCGACGGCGGCTGCGATCTCTGCTGCATCGACTGTGGTTCCGTTGAGACCGGGGACGATCGTGATGGCGTCATTGTCTGGGAGTGCAGCTTTCTCCGCCGCCGTGAGGTCATCCTCGGGGGAGTCCTTGATTTCGTACTGGTCCGGGTAATCCTCGAAATCGTCGACGAGCACGGTTTCCCACCGTGCGTCTACAGGTGCGATCTCCAGCTCTTCTCGAACGAGTTCGACGAGCGGAGCGATAGCGGAGGGGTCAATCTCGAATTCGATCGTCGGGTCGTCGGATCCATTGACGACAGCGGCTCGGAGGGCCTTGC
>CBETWC010000240.1:0-3483 GCA_965539925.1 uncultured bacterium | reverse complement strand
ATGACACCTGACACCTGATATCGCCGACAGCCCTGGGCTGTCAGCTCTCTCCTCGGCCGGCAACGTCGCTCAGCGTTCACAGAGACTCGAACCGAATAACATCGCGTTGTTCGCAGGGGTTGACGGAGGGAGTTCGAAATGACAGAGAATGTGCTCGGTTCAGAACTCGAGTCATGCGGAGTCGATCCGCTCACTGGCTTCTTCCGCGACGGATCGTGCAATACCGACGAACGGGACCGCGGCAGTCACACGATATGTGCCGTCATGACCGCCGAGTTCCTCGACCACCAATCGAGTATTGGAAACGACTTGGCGACGCCGATGCCTCGATTCGGCTTCCCTGGACTCGTCCCCGGCGATCGATGGTGTGTGACTGCAAGGAACTGGCTGAGAGCTCATCACGATGGCGTCGCAGCTCCTGTCGTCCTTGCTTCGACCCACCTGGGCGTTCTCGACATTGTGCCTTTGGACACTCTCAGACTCCACGCAGTTGACGTACCACCGGATCCCGCGTCACTCGACACCTGAAATCGTGACCGAAGCGATGGCCCAGACCGACCCAACCACAACAACCGGGGCAGCCCTACGTATTTGGACTAAATCCAAATAGCTACTAGTTTGTACTAAATCAAGAAACCCCCTGAGGAGGATTCCCATGAATTGGACCGTGCTGCCCGAAGAGGCTGCCGCCAAGGTGACCGATGCCCTGCAACCCACGCTGATCGACCTCGTCGACCTCCATCTGGTGGGCAAACAAGCCCACTGGACCGTCGTTGGAGAGCGATTTCAGTCGGTTCACGAGCACCTCGATGTCCTGGTCGATACTTGGCGGCTCTGGAGCGACAGCGTTGCTGAGCGGATCGTCACACTCGGTTCTCTCCCCAAAGGTCGGGCCCAGGACATTGCCAACGAGGGAGAGAGCGACGAGTTCCCACTTGCGTGGCTGGCCGACGGAGACGCCATTCGCCTGATCGCGGAGCGGGTAGAGACGACCGTTCGGAAGGCACGCGCCCAGCAGCCGACTGTCGCCGATCTCGATGTCATCAGCGATGCTCTTCTCCAAGAGATCATCGAAGGGCTCGAGCAGCAACTATGGATGCTCCGCGCTCACCTCAAGTGAGCGAGCCGTCGGAACAATTGCGCTCAGCGGGCTTGAGGGTAACCCAAGCCCGCCTCGGCGTACTCGACACACTGACCGCCCTCGGAGGGCACCCGACAGTCGACGACGTGGCAAGAGAGCTGGATGCCCGGAGCGTCACGGTATCCCGGACATCGGTCTTCAACGTCCTCGCCGACCTCACTTCCGCAGGCCTGGTCATGGTGGCCGACACTGGACCCGGATCAACTCGCTATGAGATCGACACCGGGTGGCACCACCACTTCGTGTGCCGCAGCTGCGGTACGGTCACTGACGTCGCCTGCGCCAAAGAAACCAAGCCTTGCATGACACCGGACGAAGACGTCGGCATCATCGACGAAGCCCAGGTGATCTACAGAGGCACCTGCAACACCTGCCTCGCCCGGGGCTGAAGACCAGGAACTCGATTGAATCGCCAATGAGGGCGACCGAGAGCGCGAACAGAAGGACTGACATCACTGTCTGATTCTTCTGGATCAACCAGTTCTTCGTGTCGGTCATGGCCTCCTCAGAGGGGCTCGGCCACGGAGCAACTCACCCTTGCGCTTCCACCGACCCAACCGAGGTAATCCGCAGGCGGGTCAGAGCCAGCGACGGAACCAGTTCTTCTCGAACATCACCTTGCCCATGTGCCAGCGCCGGGTCGCTTTGAAGAGTTGGATCTGAGGGGTCGGCTCGGCATAGAAGTTGCCGCGGCCGAAACCGGCTCTCCCGCCGCCTGCTTCGACGAAGCATTCTCCATATCCGTTGAACGATGCCGGTTCGCCCTGTCCCGTGATGTCCAGCGCTATGTTCGCCGCTACAGCCTCGCCTTCGCGTTCAGCAAACACTCCGGCCATGGGCAGAGGCTTACCCATCTTGAGAGAGATTCCGGTCACGTCCCCAATGGCATACACACCAGGGAAGCGGGTATCCATGGTGTTGCGGTCCACGGGAATCCAGCCTGAGTCGTCGATGAGACCGGCCTCGCGAACGACCCGTGGCGCGCGGTGTGGCGGCACATAGGCAAGCAGGTCGAAGTCCGCTGCTTGGCCGTTGTTGAACGTGATACGTCGCGCCTTTGGATCGACCTCCGTGACCTGGTGCTCGGGATAGAACACGATCCCTTTGTCTTCAACCATCGCACGTACTCCTGCAGACACCTCGGGACCTGTCACGCCCATGGGACCAGGCTCGGCGGCGTAGAGGTCAACCTGGGTCTTGTCGCCGATGCCGCGTTTGTGGCAGTAGTCCTTGATGAGCATCGCCGCTTCGTATGGGGCTGCAGGGCACTTGTAGGCAGGGGTTGCAGTGAGGACGATGATCCTTCCACCGTTGAAGTTCTCGAGAGCGACCCTGAAACTGTCAGCACCGGCAAGGGTGTAGAAGTTGTGTCCGGCTTCCTCCAGGCCAGGGATCGTGTCGGGGGCAAGCTCGGCACCGAGGGATATGACCACATAGTCGGCGTCCAACGCCGTGTCGGTGCCGTGGACATCGCCAGAGGATTGTTCGACGAGATGGACCTGGCGGGCCTCGGCGTCAATTCTCTCGATATCGGCGTGCATGACCTCGATGCCTTTCTTGGCGAGGCGCTCGAGGGGGCGACGGATCTTGTCCGCAGATCGCCGACCGGTCATGAGCCACAACAGTGACGGTGAGAACAGATGGTCCCGTTCGCGATCCACGATGATCACTCGATGCTGTTGGGGCAGTTCCCTTCGTAGTGTGGTCGCCGTCACGACTCCGCCGACTCCTCCGCCGAGTATTGCAATCGTCTTTGCCTCGCTCATGGTTTGCCCTCTCCTAGTCGCTGCCCGCCTCGTGTGATGTCGCTACATCAGAAGACGAGAGCCCGGTCGGCGTGAAGTGTCCAGTCTGTCAATTCATCCATCGTGCTGCGGTGACATCCGTCAGCGAGTTCCTCCTCTGTGATGCCTCGGGCATCAATGCATGTTCCGCACACCCCTATTGCTCCACCCCTGCGAGTCACAGACCGGAACATCCGTTCGAGGTTGTAGTAGCCCTGGGGCACTTTCTGACCGGCCTTTGCACACGCTGAGGCGTCCCCGATGAGAAAGACCTGTACATGTTCCCCTGTCCTTGCCAGCGAGCCGGCAAGCCGAAGACCGTTGTAGCTGCGCTCGGTCCCGTACGGCGGATCATTGAGAATCAGCAGCGTTGTCAATTGTCTGGTTCCTTTCCTACTGCAACCGGAAAACCGTCTTGTCGCCATTCAGGCATTCCGCCCTCGAGACGGCGCGCCCGAAACCCGTGTGCTCTGAGGAGCTCGAGTGCCTGGGGAGCGAGGACGCAGTACGGACCCCGGCAATAGGCCACGATCTCTGCGTCGCGAGGTAGGCGCGCAA
>CBETWC010000239.1:0-3499 GCA_965539925.1 uncultured bacterium | reverse complement strand
AGGACACGCAAGCGCAGCGAGCGAGGAGGGGGTGCGAGCCTGCGAGCGTTGCGGGCCACGACCTCGCGACAAGGCGTCACGACGAAATCTGTATGGCTCATGGCATCCGCTGGACGTCTTGCCGTACCGGGTTCGCAGGCTCACGGTCCCCCCCTGGCTCGAAGACTCGCCCGTCCCCCCTGAAGGGAGGACAACCTGACGCGTCTTCTTACCAGTCCGAGAAGGGGTGGGCGATGAGGTTCGAGTTGAAGTAGCGCGGGTCGTGCGTCACCTCTTCGCCCACCCATTCGGGCAGCAGGATCTGTTGGGCCTCGTCCTCCAACTCAACCTCGGCGACAACGAGGCCCTCGTTGGCACCGGAGAAGCTGTCGATCTCCCAGGTCAGGCCTTCCGCCTCGATCACAAAGCGGGTCTTCTCGACCAGCGGCCGTTCGCACAAGTCGCTGAGCATCTCGCGGGCATCTGCAAGCGGGATCTCGTATTCGTACTCGGCGCGCACAGCCCCCACGGTGAGGCCCTTGACCGTCAGATAGGCCCGGTCGCCGACTGTCCTGACGCGTACCGTTCGCTCCTTGACCGTTGAGAGGTACCCCTGCCGCAGCACGGTCCCTGTCGCCTTGGAGCGCCAGTCATCACCGATGACGAGGAATTTGCGCTCGATCTCCGTGGCCATATTGCCTTCCTCCTTCGGGTTCGATCAGGCGACAGCCCATCCGAGCGCCGTCTTGATGGCAGCTGGATAGTTGATGTTCTCGTGGGCGTCCAGCCCTACCAGTCGACATGCATCGCGAAGCAGCGCTATGTCCACCGATTCGACGGCCGCGGTCTGCAGCATCTTGCCACCGATCGAGACATCCGCAACCTCCGCGATACACCCGCCCACGGTGAACGCTCGGCGCCGCTTCGTCACCTCGACCGCCTCCACACCGTCATACCTCCCCACGATGTCGTCGAGGAACTGCTCCAAGGAAACACTCCCCAACTCAATCACTGGCGCCGGCTTGCCCAGCAACGGAAACAGTTGATCCCGTAGAAGTGTGGCTGGCACGGGGAAGTTCGCCTTGAGTCTCGGTTCCCACTGCTCGAATCCGTCCTGTTGTGCAACAAGGACCTTGATGTCGAGCTGGCCGTCCCTCACCTTCGGATTGGTGTCCGTTGTGCTGGTCGACACGACATACGTCTCGATGCTCTCGCGAACCTGTTGGCATTCGGAGAGTGCCTCCATGCGGCTCTGCACTTCTTCAAGTTTGTCCCCCCACGTCCGGAACTCGAATCGGGACTGAATCACAGTCATCTCGGTACGACGGCCTTTCGGGAGCAGGTTTCGCCTTCGACTGCAGACCCTACAGGGCATTCCCAAGATGGTCTAGCGGGGGTCTTGCTTCCAGGTATCGAGTATGGCGTAGGCCTCTTCCTTGGAATATGGGCCTTCCTCGATGCGGTGCTCAAGGAGCATGTTCATGATTGCGCCGACCTCACGTGACGGCTTGAGGCCCAGATACGTCATGACTTCGTTGCCGTCGATGGGCGGGCGCAGCCTGTCGAGTTCCTCCTTGGCAGCAAGCTCTTCGATGCGTGCCTCGAGGTCGTCGATACGGTTCGAGATCGTCCTTGCGCGGCGCTGGTTCCTCGTCGTGACGTCGCACCGGACCAGCTCATTGAGGTCCTTGAGCAGCGGGCCGGCATCGCGCACATATCGACGGACCGCTGAATCGGTCCAGCCCATCTTGTAGGTGTGCGGCCTCATGTGGAGGAACACGAGCTGGGAGGTGTCCTTGACCACGCCCTTGGGGTACTTCAACTCGTTCATGCGTTTGCGCGTCATGCGAGCACCGACCACATCGTGATGATGGAACGACACTCCACCCTTGCCGAACTCCCGCGTTGCAGGCTTTCCAATGTCGTGGAACAAAGCCGCCAGACGCAGCGGCAGAGTCGGACTCGTCTTGCCGACAACCGCGATCGTGTGAGCGAGCACATCCTTGTGCCTGTGGATCGGATCCTGCTCAACGGCGAGCGCAGGTAGTTCAGGGATGAACTCGTTCGCGAGTCCACTGTCAACGAGGCCACCCAGGGCTTCCTCGACGTGGTCCCCCACCATGAGCTTGTCGAATTCGTTCCTGATCCTCTCTGCCGAAACGATCTCGAGACGCTCCTTCAGACGTTCGACCGACCTGAACGCCTCTTCGTTCGCGGTGAAGCCAAGCGTGGACATGAATCGGAAGAGACGGAGCATCCGTAGGGGATCATCACCGAAGGAGACCTCGGGATCCATTGGTGTCCGCAGCTCTCTGGCTCCGAGATCGCCAAGGCCACCGTGTGGATCGATCATCTCTGGCTGATCGTCAGCGCCCACCGGCACCTTGATCGCCATTGCGTTCACGGTGAAGTCACGCCGAGAGAGGTCCTCCGACAGGTCATCACTGAATGTCACGACCGGCTTGCGCGAGTCATCTCGGTACATCTCCGACCGGAACGTGGTGATCTCGTAGATGTGGTGGTTCTTGACAAGCCCGATCGTGCCGAAAGCCTTGCCAGCGAGGTAGCTCGAGTTGGCCCAACGCTCACCGATACGCTCGATGTCGTCAGGCCGCGCTCCCGTCGTGAAGTCGAGATCGTCGGCGTCACGTCCCAGCAGCGCGTCGCGTACGGAGCCCCCTACGAGGTACAGGTCGTGACCCTCTTGCGCGAACAGACGGGCAAGCTCACACACATCATCGGACATGATCGTTCGAATGCGGTCAGGAATCATGACTATGTCTCGAGTCTTCCTCTATTGGCCAGGTCGTCCGCGTACTCGTTCCACCTGAAACCGACATGGGCCTTGATCCACTTCAGCTCGAGTTCCGGACGTTTCTTGTAGGCGGCGTATGCCTGCTTCACGAGATCGAGGTTCTCGACGGGACCGCTCTTGCGTTTCCATCCCCTCTTCTCCCAACCCGCAGCCCATTCGTTGATGGTCCGTACAGCAAGGTTGGAATCCGAGTACACCATTGTGCTTGTGCCGACAGGCACCAGATCCACGGCATTGATCAGGGCGAGGAGTTCCATACGGTTGTTCGTCGTATCGCCCCCGTGCCCATGCGCCTCGTCGATGATCTCGTTGTTCCTCACATACACCGCGCCCCAACCGCCCGGTCCTGGATTCGGTGCGGAGCTCCCATCAGTGAAGACCCCCGATGTCGGGTCGCTACTCGAATCGTTGTTCGCTGGACCTCTGCCTGCCAATGCGTTCTTGGATCCATCGCGACATTCGCGACACTGACGCGGCGTCCATCCCGGATACCGATCGAGCACGGTCTGGGAGAGTGAGAAGGTCGTGCCGCAATCACGGCATACGAATTCAGGCATGGTCGACAGGGTAGGAAGCTGTCGCATGACAAGGTGCCTTCAGTCGCGATCCTTACTTCTGGCTGATAGCTGCCCGCTGCCCGCTGACTGCCGACTGCCGGCTGATAGCTGATAGCTGACCGCTGGCTGATAACTGAAAGCTCATTGC
>CBETWC010000238.1:0-3503 GCA_965539925.1 uncultured bacterium | reverse complement strand
GTCCTCCCTGAAGGGAGGACGTTCTAGACGAGGAGCCACAGGGCGTAGAAGGCGAGATACAGGGCGATGAGGGCCATGCCGGTTGCCCAGTCGTGGCGCTTGCGGATGGACAGCAAGAGCACGACGGCAGCGATGACAACGGCGGCAGCTATCGAGCCTGGCACCACGAGGCTCGTGGTGACGGCAATGGGAGCGATTGTCGGCCCTATGCCGATCGAGATTGTCGCATCGGCGAAGCTGGATCCGAGCGCGTTACCGACCGCAAGGTCGACCTGGCGTCGCCGTATGGCGCTGAGTCCGACGGAGAGTTCCGGAAGCGACGTGCCGATGGATGCGACGAAGAAGGCGATGAGGTATTCCGGTGCACCGAGAACCTCCGCCACCTTGGTCAAGCCCCACAGCGCGGTCCCAGCTCCAACCATGACGACCACAAGAGATCCGAGGACTATGGATGCCCTGCGCACGGAGTTGTCTGAGACGACCGGTAGCGATGGCTCAGCCGTGGATGGCAGATTGCGCCACGCTAGGGCGCTCCCCGCAACCCACGTGACGAGGAGGAGTGCAGCGTCCCATCGACTGATTCGGCCATCCAGCATGAGGAATGCACCGAACAGGAGTGCGCCCACGGTTACTCCTCCGATCGTGGCAATACGTCTTCTGCCGACAACAAGAGCTCCTCCCAGGATGGGCAACAGTCCGAGCACGAGTGTGGCTTGGGTAGCTGCCGAACCAACGGAGTCGCCGACGTTGATGTCGCCGTGCCCAGACAGCGAGGCGATGATCGAGTTGACGATCTCGGGCAGGTCGGTGCCGATGGCGAGCAGCGTGATCCCGATCGCGAACGGCGGGATTCGTGTTCCTGCTGCCAGGTCTGCAGCGTTCGTAACGGCGCGTCGGCTTGCGAACACGGTCACAGCGAAACCCGCTGCGATCGCGACTATCGCAAGTCCGAGGACCAACTCCGGTCGGTTGAATATCGCGTCCATACGTCGATTGTCTCAAATCGGAAGTCGGGTATCGGGCGTCAGCCGCACTCGACGATTCCACCGGAATCAACCCCGGCTGGCGGCAGCTCGTACGCACTCAGGCCGGGCTCGAACATCGGCGTATTGGCCAGGTCGATGGTTGTTTCAGACGTATGGCCTGCCCACTCGCCATCTCCGATCTCGAGTGTGCCCCAGAGTGTTCCTTCCGAATCGGTCGGAATCTCGGTGAAGTAGTAGAGAAGCGAGCCACACGTGTACACGCCTAACGGTGCTTCAGCGATCCTCGGAGCACCAACGCAGATGTCATCTGCGGCACCGATGTGCGGCGAGTTCGTGACGTGCTGATAGCCGGCGGCGGGGTCGAGCACCGAGTTGCCTGCGCAGATCGCCGTGCCGTCGTCAGCATCGAAGCCGCGGTAGAGCACGACATAGAGTTCTCCCCACTGATACCAGTGGGCCTCGACCGTCCCGGAGTGCAACAGACCCTCACCACCGGCGTTGTATGGATCGAGGAGGCCGACGACTGGCGTCTTCGGAACCGATACTGCATCCACCGAGACAGTGGTTGCTGTCTTGGGTGCTGTCGTAGCAGTGGTATCGCTCGTGCAGGCGGCCAGGAGGAACCCGAACGCCAACGCAACCAGGCACAGCCGTCTCATCGTGCCCTCCTGACTCGTGGATTCGGAGCCTACCCACCGTCTTCACCGGTAGTGGGCGACTGTGGACTGTGGCCCCCTGTCTACTGTGGTTCGCAATCTGCCGCCTGAAGGGAATCCACATGAGTGTTGAGCAATCCAAAGGGATGGCGACTGCAGCCATCCATGCGGGGGAGATGCATGACTCCCTGGGAGCCCACGTTGCGCCGATCTACCAAACCTCGACCTACACCTTCGGCGGCATGTCAGAGGTCGAGGCACTGATCGCCGATGAGAGCGATGCCTACATCTATGCGCGCGGCGGGAATCCGGCACGCGAATCGTTGGCGAACAAGCTCGCTGCGCTCGAGGCTTTCGGACTTGAGGGTGGAGCCAGCAGTGTCGGGGCGGAGATCTTCGGATCTGGAATGGCAGCGATCAGTGCGACGCTGATGGGGCTTGCGAAAGCCGGTGACCACATCATCGCCCAATCGGTTCTGTACGGTTCGGCGGACCATCTCATCTCTGACGTTCTCCCCGAATACGCTGTCACGACCTCTCGTGTTCCCGGCCTCGACCCCGAGCTGCTCGAGCGTGAGTTGACGGCGCATCCCAGAACCACAGTCGTGTACCTCGAGACACCGGCCAATCCGACGATGACGATGGTCGACATCGCTCGGACAGCGGAGATCGCACGCGCGCATGGGGCGTTCGTTGTGGCGGACAACACGTTTGCGACGCCCGTGTTGCAGCGACCACTCGAGCACGGTGCGGACGTTGTGCTGCACAGCACAACGAAGTACATCAATGGCCACGGCACGGTCGTGGGAGGCGCCGTTGTCAGCAAGGACGCCGAAATGATGGAGGAGAGGATCGGACCGCTCATCAAATACATCGGGGGAATCCCGAGTCCTTTCGACTGCTGGCTCACGAACCTCGGTCTCAAGACTCTCCCGCTTCGGATGCGCGAGCACAGCTCCAACGCAATGGCCGTGGCTAGATTCCTCGAGTCCCACCCTGCGGTCACAGCGATCAGCTACCCAGGTCTCGAGAGCCACCCCGATCACGAATTGGCAACGCGCCAGATGGATGGATATGGCGCGATGATCGCCTTCGATCTCGGCAGCTACGATGCAGCGGCGCGATTCCTCGACCGAATCGAGCTCTGCTCTCTCGCTGTGAGCCTCGGGAACATCGACACGTTGATCGAGCACCCGGCGTCGATGACCCACCATGTGGTCCCTCCCGAGGAAAGGGCCGCCTCGGGGATCACCGATGGGTTGATACGGATGTCTGTCGGGCTCGAAACCGTCAGCGATATTGTTGCTGACCTCGATCGTGCCTTCAATGAATAGTCCTCTGTTGACACGGATTTGTGTGCAGTTTCGGCGAGACACCGCTATAATTCTTGCTGCTTAGGAACTCTCTCATCCGATTGGCCAGCTGGGTATGCCCAGCCAATCAGTTCGGCGCTGTTTTTGGTTCGAAGCGCAAGACGGGCACGACAGCGTGCCATTGCTATTGGCGAATGGAGCCAAATCAGATGAAGAAGCTATACGTGGGAAATCTCCCATGGAGCAGCAGCGAAGCTGACCTCCAAGCGATGTTCGAGGAGTACGGTGACGTGGAGTCCTGCGCACTCATCCTCGATCGTGAGACCGGCCGTTCACGCGGTTTCGGTTTCATCGAAATCGACGATGAAGGTGCCGACAAGGCCATGGAAGAGCTCAACGGCAAGGACATGGACGGTCGCGCCCTCCGTGTCAACGAAGCTCAGGACAAGCCACGTCGCTCCGGCGGCGGTGGTGGTGGCGGCGGTCGCTGGTAGCAGCGAAAGCCAAACAATCAAATAGAAGAAGGGCCCCTTCCGGGGCCCTTCTTC
>CBETWC010000237.1:0-3505 GCA_965539925.1 uncultured bacterium | reverse complement strand
GCGAGGTCGTGGCGCGTGACGCTCGCAGGCTCGCACCCCCTCCTGAACATCGACTTCGTCGCTGTTCTGTCCTCCCTGAAGGGAGGACAAAAGAAGCGCACCGCGGAAGTGAACGGGGAGTCTGGGTCTGGAAGCGAAGCGACAGCCGAGCGATCTGTCGTCTGTCAGGGAGCGGAGCGACCGGTCTGTGGATAGCTCTCGCTATCCAGCCCATACACAATCGAGTCGATGAGTTCGATGTCGACGTGGTCTCCAACGTGGATTGGATTGCGGGTCGATACCAGTGCCTCGACGCTCTCGCCGCTGTCCATCCTGATCTCGAGCCGCTGGTCATGACCATAGAACTCGCGGTCCATGACGACGTTGGCCGCTTCCGGATTCATCGTTGGAGAGATCCACTCGGGACGGATCATGACACGGGCAGCCGCACCGTCAGGGAGATCGGTTTGCACCGACCCGAATACGGTCGCAACGGATCCGCCCTGTGCGGTTCCATCGAGGAGCACAGCGTCGCCGAGGAACTTCGCCACCCAGGTATCCACAGGAGCTTCGTACACGTCGTCGGGAGTCCCCACCTGCAGCACACGGCCCTCGCGCATCACGGCGATGACGTCGGCGATGGCCAGCGCTTCGGCTTGGTCGTGTGTGACGAAGACGGCCGTCACACGAGCAGCCTTGAGGATCTTGCGCAGCTCTCGCCGCATGCGCTCGCGTTGTGGTGCATCGAGGTTCGAGAATGGCTCATCGAGCAGCACGACATCGGGCTCCGGTGCCAGAGCGCGGGCGAGGGCCACCCGTTGCTGCTCTCCTCCGGAGAGTTCGTGAGGGAAGCGAGCGGCGAGGTCCCGCAGGCCGACGAGCTCGAGTACCTCTTCGACCCGACGGCCGCGGTCGGATCCACGCACGCCGTATCCAACATTCTCGGCAACCGAGATGTGAGGAAACAGCGCATACTCCTGGAACACCATGCCAACGTTCCGATGCTCCGGTGGTGTCATCGTGTCGGCGTCGGAGACAACTTGGCCGCGGATTCTGATCGTCCCCGATATGGGCTGCTCGAATCCCGCAATGGCGCGCAGCGCGGTCGTCTTGCCGCATCCCGATGGCCCAACGAGGGCGACAAGGGAACCTTCAGGGACATCGAGCGTCAGGTCGTTGACGGCAGCGTCATCGGCGTAGTGAATTGTGACGCCTTCGAGGGAGATGATTGGTTGGTTCATCGGCTGGTCATCTCCTTCGGTCTGATTGCCAGGTAGTAGACGGGCAGCGCCGACACGGCAATCAGGATCAATGCCGATGATGCCGCCCTCGCATACAGGAGTTCGTCTGCAGCAGACCAGATGCGAACGGCCAGCGTCGTGAATCCTGTCGGAGCCAGGAGGAGCGTTGCAGGCAATTCCTTGAGCGTCGTGACGAACACCAGTGCGCCACCGGCGAGCAGGCCTTTTGAGATCATCGGGACGGTGACTCTCGCCATTGTCGCGAGTGCACCCCGTCCGAGAGATCTCGACGCCTCCTCGATGGCCGGGTTCACCTGCAGGAGCGAAGCGCGTGCGGGTCCAGTGACCTGAGCGAGGAAGATCGCCGCGTAGACGATCACCAGCACCGCCATCGACTGGTAGACAGGCCGCGTGTATTTGACGGTGAAGGCCACCACCGCGATCGCAATCGTGATGTGGGGGAGGGAGAAGACGAAGAGGACGGATCGCTCGAGCCAAACCGATGAACGGGATCGATACCGGACACCAAGAACAACGATCGGAACGGCAGCAGCCATGGCGACGATGGCCGCGAGCGATGCGCCTGTGAGAGATCCACGGATTGCGGACCATGCCACGAAGAGCCCATCTCCCGATGCGAGGCCCTGGGCCGCCCAACCGATGAGCACGAGTATCGGAATGACGGCTCCGGCACCGGCGAAGACCGCAAGGAAGCCGGTGGACCCAATCCGCGCTCCGGAATTGAGCCGGTGGACGGTTGGCGGTCTGGTGGGCATCCGGGAGAAGAGCACGCCCTTGCCCCTGGTGCGTTGTTCCCCCCAGATGACGATGCCGGCAATGAGCATGAGGACGATCGACAGGACGATGGCAGGCGTGCGATCCAGCCGGCCCGAATACTGCGCGTAGATGACCCGTGTGAATGCATCGAAACGCATGAGAGAGACGGCCCCGAAGTCAGAGAGCGTGTACAGGGCCACCAAGAGCGCGCTTGCTCCGATGGCCGGGCGGAGTTGCGGTACGACGATTGAGCGGAAGACCCTGGTGGGACTCGAGCCAAGGCTCCGGGCAGCTTCCTCGAGAGCGGGATCGGTTCGGTGCATCGCTGCTGACGTGATGAGGAACACATACGGGTACGTCGACAGCGTGAGCGTGATCCACGCTCCGATCAGTCCCGTGACGCGGGGAAGTGGAACCCCGACCAGGTCTGCGAAGAGGCCTCTCGGTCCACCGGACGAGATGAGTGTCATGGCGATCACGTACGAAGGGATGACCAGCGGCATGGCGAAGGCGACGCCCCAGAATGCCTTGAACCGGATGTCGGTCCTCGTGAGAATCCAGCTTCCAGCAACACCGATGACGACGGCGGATGCGGTGACAAGAGTGACAAGGAGGAAGGACCGGGCTGTGAGGCGGAGTGTCCGTGTTGTGAGGAGCGTCTCCCACACCGCTGTTGACGCTCCGAACGCCCTGAGGAAGAGAGCGACGATGGCGATCGACACAGGAGCGAGCACCGCAAGGGCCGCCGCCCACAGCCACCATGGTCCTCTCTTCGCTCCGCCCCGGACGCGACCCGGTGCCGCTGCGGGTGTTCCCGCAACGGGACCTACGTCGACGATGGAGTTCGACTGCTTCAAATCAGGCCAGCCTCCGCAACGAGATCAGTGGCGAGGTCGAGCACGGTCGCCAGGTCGGACAGGTCGATGTCCGGTGTCGGGATCGTGTCGATCGGAGGCAGCAGGTCGTTCGCGGGAACGCCAGGCACGAGCGGGTACTCGAAGGTCTCCTCGGCGAAGTAGGTCTGGGCTTCGATGCTCAGCATGAACTCGATGAACTCTTGGGCAGCTTCCTGGTTCCCTGAACTCTTGAGAACGCCCGCACCGGCTGGCATGACGAGCGATCCCGCTGTCGGGGTGGCGAAGAAGAAGTTCTCCCCCAACTCATCCGGGTTGTCAGCGAGGGTTCGCAGCAGGTAGTAGTGGTTGACGAGTCCGGTTTCGACCTCACCGGCGTTCACGGCAGCGACGATGGGGGAGTTCTTGGCATAGGTGGGAGACGAGATGGCAGCCATGCCTTTGAGCCAAGTGAGTGTTGCATCCTCACCGTCCACCAGGATCTTCGCCGCCACGAACGCAAGGAACGATCCGTTGGTCGGAGCGATACCGGTTCGCCCGGACCATTCCGGGGAGGTGAACCCGTCCTCGGTCTCGGGGAGAGACGCCGGATCGACTCGGCTTCCGTCGTACACGACAACTCGTGCTCGACCGGACGTGCCGACCCACAAGCCA
>CBETWC010000236.1:0-3549 GCA_965539925.1 uncultured bacterium | reverse complement strand
AGAATCCGGTCCTGATGATGTCAACCGATGGGGTGGGCACGAAGGCTGACCTCGCGCGACAGGCGGGCATCTTCGAGGGCCTTGGATACGACCTGTTGGCAATGGTTGCTGATGATCTTGCTGCCGCCGGCGCGCAGCCAATCGCCATGACCGACTACATCGCAACCGGGCGAATCGACGTCGATCGCATCGAAGCGATCGTGGAGTCCATCACCGATGCTTGCAACGAAGCCGACGTGGCCCTTCTCGGTGGGGAGACTGCTGAGCACCCTGGAGTGATGTCGCCCGACCAATTCGACCTCGCAGCCACCGCGTTGGGAATCGTCGAATTCGGGGAAGAGATCGACAACTCGGGAGTGGCACCGGGCGACGTGATCGTCGGTGTGTTCTCGCCGAACCTGCGCTCGAACGGCTTCAGCCTCGTCAGGGCAATCGTGGCTGACCAGTTGCCCTTGGACAAGGACTTCCCCGACACAGGCATCTCCACTGCCGAAGTCCTCCTCGAGCCGAGCATCGTGTACGCCCCTGCTGTCGTGAACATGCTTGCGAGGGTCCAGCCACACGGTCTCGCACACATCACCGGTGGAGGCCTGCCCGGCAATGTGATCAGGGTCCTATCCGAAGGATCGCGCGCCGTGATCGACCGGTCCAGCTGGGAAGTCCCGCACGTCTTCAAAGTGATCCAGAAGCTTGGCAAGATCCCTCTCGGAGACATGTACCGCACGTTCAACATGGGCATCGGCTTCACATGCGTTGTTGCCGAATCCGACGTGGATGCCACCCTCAGGGCGTTCGAGACATCAGATCTCGAAGCAGCGGTCATCGGCCACGTCACCGAAGGCGACCGCGGCGTCGAACTCCGCTGAAGAACGCGTCGGCGTCACGGGTAATCTGCCAGAAGTATGGATACACCCCTCTTCATCGTTGCGATCCTTCTCGCAGGACTGGCGTTCGGCTCAGTCGCCCGATTCCTGATTCCGAACCAGCAACGGCTCTCCCTCGCCGAAACCACGATCATCGGCATGCTCGGTGCGGCGTTCGGCGCTTCGGGCATCAACCTGGTCACCGGTAACGCAGATCTCGACCGCTTCGAGCTGAGCACGATCATCGGCGGCATCATCGGGTCCGTGGTCGTACTCGTCGTATTCCTCTGGCTTGCAGACCGCTTCGGTTGGCACGACAAGCCGAAGCCAGCCATTGCCGACCTGATCACTCTCGGAGAGTCATCCGACGTGGAGTTCAAGTCGACCGCTCGAGTCAATCTCCACACGGGTGCACGCGACGACAGAATGGAATTGGCAATCGCCAAGACCGTCGCCGGATTCCTGAACGGGACTGGAGGCACGCTGATCATCGGAGTGGACGACACGGGCAGGGCTCTGGGCCTCGACAAGGACCTCGCTGTCATGAAAGTTGCCGATCACGACCGATATGAGTTGTGGCTCATCGATCACCTGCAGCGGACACTCGGAAAGCCAGCCATTGCGTTCCTGGCCATCGACATGGAACCATATGCCGGTGAGCACGTGGTTGTTGTTACCGTCGAGCCATCAGACCGCCCCGTGTTTCTCGATGAACCGAAGGGTGGGAGAACTGCGGACTTCTACGTGCGTATGGGAAACTCCACACGGAGTCTTCTGACAGATGAGTTCAATGAGTACCAGCGATCGAGGTGGAAATGACAAAGCCCGCATATCCGGTTGACTTCGTCGTCCCGGTCGATGATGAGTACCGCAGCCGTGGCCTCGCAACGCTCGGTCTGGTGCTGTTCGCGAAGGCGTTGCTGCTGATCCCACACATCTTCCTGCTCGCCGCGTACTCCATTGCAGTGCAGTTCGTCGTCTGGATCGGTTACTGGTACATCCTCATCCAGGGTGGCAAGCCATTCTGGGTCGAGAATCTCGAGATCATCTTCCTGGAGTGGTTCTCCAGGGTGTTCGCATGGTTCACGAGCACGACCGATATCTACCCGACGTTCGGGACTGATGAGAACCATCCGGCGCAGGTCACGGTTGTCGAGGCTCCCGAGCCCCAGAGTCGGCTGCTTGCGTTCCTCGGGATCATCTTCGTACGGACGTTGATGGCGGTGCCACACCTGTTCATCCTGCTGTGGCTGACCCTTGGAACACTCGTATTGGCCTGGTTCGGCTACCTGATGATTCTGGTGAACGGAAACCTGCCGCTATCGCTCCACTTCTACTTCGTCGGTTTCCACCGCTGGTGGGCCCGAACCTGGGCCTGGATCGCAGCCCTCACCGACGAGTATCCACCATTCACCTTGAAGAGCTGAAGAAGTGAGTGTGGAGCGCTGGGGCGCTCCACACTCGGCTATCAGGCATCAGCCGTCAGGCAGAACTGGCGACCTCGGGTGTCGTGCTCCGAGAACCAGGCACCAGCGGCTCAGCCTTCGGTGATCTCTTCTCGCCGTCTCAGGCCGAGGAAGAGTCGGGCTGCCAGGTAGACGAACAGCACCAGGATTCCGATCGGGATGGCGACTGCCAATGCCACGATGATGAAGGCAACCGTCGCCAGCAGCACCTCACCGGCTTGCTCAAAGGCGCGCTCGATCGTGCCCGGTGCAGTTGGTTCCGGCTCAACCGGGGTGATAGGTCCGTTCGGGACCTCCGTGAGGCCAACCGTCAACGTCGCGAAGTCTGTGCGGCTGTCGAGGTATCGCATCCTGCCTTCGATCTGCTCGATGGTCAGCAGGACTTGTTGCATCTCACCCTGCAGTGCAATCATGTCCTTGACTGTCGTCGCTTCATCCATGAGAGCTGAGTAGAACCGCTCCTGCTGGCGCCAGTAGCTGAGTCGACCCTCGAGGTCGACGTACTCCTCGGTGACATCCTGGCTCGAAAGCGAAGCCGACACTCGCTCACCGAGCTGTTCGATACGGCCAACCGCATCATCGAATCGGTCTGAGGGGATCCGCATGGTGTACCAACCCACCGCGTACCTGTCGTCTTCGTGCTGCTCGATGTGCGTCTCACCGGATGAGACATAGCCGCCGAGGTCCGCTGCGATCAGCCTGATCTGCTCGGCGTTCACACCGAACGAACCGGGATCGATGCGGAGGTCGAGGGTCCCGTCCCTGATGATCTTGGCATCGAACACCTGCGGTGAGGTCGCCTGGAACACGACACTGCCATCTTCGGCAACTGCCTTGAACGCCCCTGATTCCTCTGAGTATTCGACGTCCGAGTCCGTAAGCGTCGCACTGGCTGGTGCAACGGTCACCTCGGGGAACTCTGCGCCACCGTCCGATGCCGTACTGACATTCATCGAGCTGTCGCTCGAAGAACTGCATGCAGCGGTGACGACGGAGATCGCCATCACGGCGATGATCAGACGAATAGTCGTGCGCTTCCGGAACATATCCGATAGTGCCATTTCTCTCTCCTTCAGTTGGGCCAGTTTCCACACCGGCTACCGCTAGGACGGAGAGATCCCCCCAACAGGTTCCCCCGGACGGTCGTGCGCGACAGACTGGTCCTTCGTCCTCCCTTCAGGAGGTGTCGCTTTACCGCGGCGCTCACGTACATCGGCTAA
>CBETWC010000235.1:0-3552 GCA_965539925.1 uncultured bacterium | reverse complement strand
ACCTTGATTGGCTCGGAGATGCCACACTCGACTCGGCGTTCTCCGTCTACCTGCTTGACCTCATCCCCGAACATCAGCGCTTCTTCGCCGAGATAGCCCGCGTCGTGAAACCGGGGGGAACTCTCTCGATCGTCATCAACCATCCGGCATACACCTCCCCGGGATCAGCTCCCTTCGTCGATGAGCAGGGCGAGGTGCTGTGGAGGTGGGGCGAGTACTTCTCGGAAGGATCCTCCACCGAACCCGCAGGAGATCGAGAGATCGAGTTCTTCCATCGACCGATGGCCGACCTCTTGACGGCTGCGGCCGCCGAGGGTTGGATCCTTGATCGGATGATCGAGCGAGGCCTCAGCACACAGGCGATCGCCCGGATCCCCGGCTACGAAGGCCAGGAGGGGATCCCACGTCTCCTCGGTGCACGCTGGAAGAACCAGATACCAGATACCTGATACCAGACGCCAGACGGCGCGCGCTGAACGCTCTACGCTCCTGACATGCTTGCTCGTCCTGCTCCTTCGTCCATCCCTGATGGGCCAGGTGTGTACATCTTCCGTGATGAGCATGGGCGTCCCGTGTATGTGGGGAAGGCGAAGTCGCTGCGGAAGCGCACAGCGAACTACTTCGCCCCTGATCTTCCACCCAGAACCAGAACGATGGTCGGAGTCGCCACCGAACTCGAGTGGATCGTCACCGACTCAGAGATCGCGGCGCTCATGTTGGAGTACTCACTGATCCAGGAGCTTCAGCCGAACTACAACGTGAGGCTCAAGGATGACAAGTCGTTCCCGTATCTCGCGATCACACGGAATGAGCAGTGGCCCCGGGCAATGGTCATGCGAGGGAAGCGACGAAGGGGTGTCGAGTACTTCGGACCGTACGCGAAGGCCTACTCGATTCGGCAGACCCTCGACGGGCTTCTCCGAACGTACCCGATTCGCACCTGCACCAATGCGAAGTTTCGCAGGCATGAGGCCTCCGGACAGCCGTGCTTGCTGTTCCACATCGAGAAGTGCTCGGGACCATGCGTTGGCGAGATCACCAAAGAGGCGTACGAGGCCGATGTTGACGGCCTTGCCGGCTTTCTCAGCGGTGACAGCGACGAGTTGATCGCCGATCTCGAACGAGCGATGCACGATGCTGCAGAACGTCAGGAGTTCGAGCGAGCTGCTCGTATGCGCGACCAGGTCTCGGCGATGAAGATTGCGCTCGAACGTCAGGAGCTTGTGACTGGTCGCCGCGAGGACTTCGACGTGATCGCCTACAGCGAGGACGATCTCGAGGTTGCGCTGGTCGTGTTGAACATCAGGAATGGCAGGGTGACCGGGCGGAAGGCAATGATCGTCGACCGGGTCGAGGAGATCTCCATCGAGGGGTTCGTAGGGCGGATGATCGGCCAGTTGTACGCTGACGAGCTTCCCCCAAGACAGGTGCTCGTGCAGTGCCTCCCGACCGGGGAGGACATCGTTGCGGAGTGGCTGACACTCAGGCGCAGGCATGCAGTGTCGCTACGAGTTCCCCAGAGGGGGCCGAAGCGCCGGATCATGGAGATGGCCATTGCCAATGCCCACGAGGAGTTTGCGCGCAACAGGCTGAAGCGGCACTCAGATCACAATGCGAGGGCGCAAGCCCTTCGGAGTCTTGAAGATGTCTTGGACCTGCCAACGTCACCGCTTAGGATCGAGTGCTACGACATCTCGACGATCCAGGGCAGACACACTGTTGCATCGATGGTCGTATTCGAGGACGGCCTACCGCTCAAGACGCAGTACCGGCGGTTCAAGATCAGGACGATCGACGGACAGGACGACTTCGCAGCGATGGAGGAGGTGATCCGAAGGCGTTTCGAGGCCTACCTCGCGGAGAGGAAACTGCCGATCGAGGATCAGGGGAGGTTCTCCTATCCACCGGGCCTTGTCGTCATCGATGGAGGCAAGGGACAACTCGGTCGGGCGGTACAGGTGTTGGAGGAACTCGATCTCAAGATCCCTGTGATCGGGCTGGCGAAGAAGCTCGAGGAGGTGTTCGTTCCGAACGAATCCGAGCCGATCATCATCCCGAGGGGGGAAGAAGCTTTGTATCTGCTGCAACGCGTCAGGGACGAGGCACACCGATTCGCAATCACGTATCACCGCACCCTCCGCGACAAGTCGATGGTTGACTCGATTCTCGACGACGTGTCTGGAATCGGGCCGGGACGGAAGAAGGCGCTCATCAAGACGTTCGGATCCGTGAAACGTATGCGCGCTGCAACGATTGCGGACCTTGCGAACGTTGTGCCCGATAGTGTGGCAGGAGAACTGTACGAGGCGCTCCGCGAGGTCTGATGAAACACTTGCCAATCGAGGAATCAGGTACCCATGTTGTGATCGTCACCGGGTTGTCGGGCGCTGGGCGTTCGCAGACCGCGAAGATCCTGGAGGACATCGGCTACTTCGTTGTCGACAATCTGCCGACGATGATGATCTCGGATCTTGTTGCAACCATCGGCTCACCTGAGGGTGAGCATTGCCAGCTCGCCGTGGTGACAGATACTCGTACAGGAATGGATGCGACGGAACTCGATCTCGTTCTCATCGACCTCCACCGTGATGGCATCCGCACGACCGTGCTGTTCCTGGATGCAGACGACGCGGTGCTGGTGCGTCGATTCGATGAAACTCGCAGGCCTCACCCGCAGGGAGCCGCCTCGCTCGCGGATGCGATCCAATCGGAGCGAAGCGCGTTCGAACCCGTACGTGCGTTGGCTGATGTGATCGTTGATACGTCAGAACTCAATGTGCACCAGCTGAGAGACAGGTTGCGCGATGCGTTTGCCGACACGGACTCCGACGCTGCCATGCGTGTAGCTGTGACTTCCTTTGGGTTCAAGCGCGGTATTCCGCGTGTGGCTGACCTCATGTTCGATGTCAGGTTCCTTCCCAATCCCCACTGGGAGCCCGAACTGCGACCACTGACAGGCCTTGATGCACCGGTGCGCGATTTCGTCTTTGCTCATGAGGAAGCGGTGGAATTCCTGGAGAAGACGACGGAGATGCTTGACTTTCTCCTGCCCCACTACGAATCCGAGGGCAAGTCGTACCTCACGATCGCGGTCGGTTGCACGGGTGGGAGACACCGCAGCGTTGCGTTGGCCGAAGCGATCGCAGCGCATCTCAGAGAGACAGGCGTCGACACATCGATCAACCACAGGGACGTCCTTCTTTGATACCCCCCACAAACACGGACCCTGCTGTCCTGCTTCAACAATTCGAGAGCGCCATGGAAGGACCGCGAGTAGTGGCGATCGGTGGTGGTCAGGGACTCTCGCGTGCGCTCCAAGCAATCCTGGGCTATGCATCACGCGTGGACGCGGTGGTATCGGTTGCAGACGACGGCGGTTCGAGCGGTCGATTGGTGCCTCACCTCGACATTCCTCCGCCGGGGGACATCCGCAAGTGCCTTCTCGCGCTCACCCCAGAGGACTCGACATGGAAGAAGCTGTTCGATTACCGGTTCGACAGTGCGGATGTCGCGGGACATTCGCTTGGGAACTTGATCCTGGCTGGTCTCTCG
>CBETWC010000234.1:0-3557 GCA_965539925.1 uncultured bacterium | reverse complement strand
TCGTGGCTACGTCGAGGTCGAGACACCGGTCCTCCTGCCAGCGGCGACGGGTGCAACGGCGAGGCCATTCGAGACCGCCCACCAAGCGCTTGACCTCGGTATGTATCTGCGGATCGCCACAGAGCTGTACCTCAAGCGTCTCGTCGTGGGAGGTATCGAGAAGGTCTTCGAGATCGGACGGATCTTCCGCAACGAGGGTATCGATTCGACGCACAACCCTGAGTTCACGATGCTCGAGTCATACGAGGCCCTTGCAGATTTCAACGACATCATGACACTCGTCGAGGAGGTCGTCGCCGCGTGCGCTTTGGCTGCAACAGGAGGCACTGAGATCACCTACGACGACAGGTCTCTCGATCTTGCCGGCCCCTATCGGCGAGCAACGATGCTCGATCTCACCCGAAAAGCGCTCGGAGAAGACATCGACTATGACACGTCCGTTGATGATCTGCGAGCGATTGTGCAGCGACTCGGTATCGAGCCCGAGATCCACTGGGGATCGGGCAAGCTCATTGAGGCACTGTTCGACGAGCTTGTGGAAGACACCCTGTGGGAACCCACGTATGTCACCGAATATCCGATCGAGACGTCGCCGTTGGCGAGGATCCACAGGGACAAGCCGCACGTAACCGAGCGCTTCGAGCTCTTCATTGCGGGTGCCGAGTATGCCAACGCGTTCTCCGAATTGAACGATCCGTTCGACCAGCGGGCCCGCTTCGAGTCCCAGGCTGCTGCGAAGGCAGCGGGGGATGAGGAAGCCCATCCGATCGATGAGGACTACATCAGGGCGCTCGAGTACGGCTTGCCACCAACCGGAGGCCTCGGAATAGGTGTCGACCGCCTCGTGATGCTGCTCACAGACAAGCATCACATCAGAGAAGTAATCCTCTTTCCCACGATGCGACCGGAGGCTGACTCGTGATCATCCCTGACGTAACCGCCGATCTCGACATTCCGGCCGCTGGCACCCTGTCGAAGGTGCTCTATCGCGACGACAACATCCGCGTTGTCGGTTTTGCGATGGACACCGGCCAGGAACTCACCGAGCACACCGCGTCAAAGCCGATCATCGTCCAGGTCGTCTCGGGTTCTGTCGATTTCGTTGTCGGCGGGGAGACGACGACGATGGATCCCTCAGCGTGGGTGCATCTCGAGGCGTCCGTACCCCACTCGGTGGTAGCCCTCGAACCGTCCCGCTTCTTGCTGACCCTCATCTCCTGACGGCCAGATGCCAGATGCCAGATGCCAGACGCTATACGCCTAACGCCCCAGGGCGTCGATCTGCCCACGGCTGGGCGCGTTCGAGTTGGCCTGCCAGTTTGAGCAGTGTCGACTCGTCGCCGAACCTCCCAAGGAAGTGGCTACCGATCGGCAGGTCATCCTCCGTCCACGCGAGGGGGACGGACATTGCCGGCAGACCTGAGAAATTGGCGAGCGGCGTGAACGCGACATAGCTGAAGAGCGTTGCAAGGAGGTCGTCCCAGGGTGCGTTCTGGTCGATCTGTCCGATTGGGACCGGTGGCGAGCCGAGAACCGGTGTCAGGAACAGGTCATGGTCCTCGAGGAAGGCTGCTGTTCGGTACGAGATGTCGCCCAGGATCCGCTTCGACGTCTGGAGATCACCCGGAGTTCTCTTGAATGAGTGGCGGGCGAGTCCCCACGTGAACGGTTCGAATGCGGGCAGGCCTGAGTCTCGGGAGTCCAGCTTCCCGATCGCTTGCATTGTTCGGTAGTCGCCCAGAACAGATCTCATCCGGCGGACAGACGACCTCTCGGATGCCTTGTCGAGGACGAGTCTCATGACTTCTCCGACTCCCGCAGCCCAGACATCGACGAAGGCGTGGGCCATCTTGTCCCTGTCGATCGTTGGTGCTGCTTCGATCATCGTGTGTCCGAGGGATTCGAGAAGGGTCACGGTATCGAGAATCGCCTTCTTCACTCGTGGATCAACGGGCTCTCCGTCGAAGTCGACGACGCTGAACGCAATCCTGAGCGGTTCGGGGTCGACCGCGGCATCGGCAGCGAAAGGATGGTCGGGTTCAGCGGTCCAGTAGGGGTCGCCCGGCACGGGACCGTGTACCGCATCGAGGAAAGCAGCGCTGTCCCTCACAGTTCGACCAACGCCGAGATCTATGCCCAAATAGTCCGATAGCGGCATCCTGCCCCGTGTTGGCTTGAGGCCGAAGAGACCGCAGTTGGACGCAGGGATGCGGATCGAACCACCGCCGTCGCTGCCATGGGCGAACGGCACGATACCGGCAGCAACGGCTGCGGCTGCACCGCCACTCGAGCCACCGGGTGAGTGGGCAAGGCTCCAAGGGTTCCTCGTTGGGCCGTGGAGCGTTGGCTCGGTGAGTGGGAGCAATCCGAATTCGGAGGTGTTCGGTCGCCCAAGACTGATGAATCCGGCCTTGCGGATACGGGCACCGAGAACTGATGGGATCTCGCCGGTGTAGTCGCGGAAGAGGACGGAGCCGAAACTCACCGGCTCATCCTTGTCGGCATGCAGATCCTTGATCAGGATCGGCACTCCTGAGAAGGGGCCGCTCGTGTCACTGTCGGCGGCCTGGTCGCGAGCTTCGTCGACCGTTGATCGCGTGACCGCGTTGATGGCCCCGTTGACTGCCTCCATCCGCTGAGCGGCAGCTTCGACCAGCTCTGCAGGGTGGACGTCCTTCTGCTCAACGAGTTCTGCCAGCCCTACGGCGTCGTACTGGTCGTAGTCAGGGAACTGTTGCATACGATCAATCTAGGCCGCAATGCCGCCTGAGCCGATCACTCGCCAGACTTCGGAGAACGAGCCGGCGATGTCGACGAGCAGGTCGTCCTCGGTCGCGAAAGCCATGCAGCGCACGGTGCGATCCCCGAGTTCGAAGGTGTAGGGGAACAGTCCTGTTGCGAACACGTCAACGTTTGCGGGACCTTCTTGCACGAATTCGTCCAGGAGGCTCATGCAGGCGTCCTGGAAAGCGATGGTGCCTTCTTCGGGCCAAGTATCGAATGGAACCGTTGCATCTCCGAGGTACTGGTACCCGTGAGGGCGGCCACACGAGACGGCCTCGGGAGCAAAGGATCTGTCGAGGCAGGCTTCGGGTTGCGGAATCCATTCGAGATCGGATCGATCGGACATCGGTCCTGCGGTCAGCTCGAGGCCGTCGAGGCTGTCGATCTGCACTACGCATGCGAGGTACCGATCGCCTCGATCCCACTCATCCGCGTCAGGCATGTACGTGATGAGGGTGGGCGTGTGATCCTTCTGGGCTCCAAACACTTCGGTGTATGCCATGTCGCATCGGTAGCTTCGGTCGTACTCGATCGAAGAGGCATCGAATGCCTGAAGATCGGTCCCGATCTGTTCTGCTATCAGAACCTCGGCGTTGTGTGGCCCATCACATGGCACCACGATGTCGGGTGGGAACGGGGCGTAGGGGAGTGTTTCGATGGCGGGGTCGGTGTATAGGCACGCGCCCGACTCCCAGACATCATGCGGTTGGGTCTCAGCGGCGAGAGCCTTCAGGTAGGCAACGGCGCTCTCCGTCGCGATCGATGTGGATATC
>CBETWC010000233.1:0-3564 GCA_965539925.1 uncultured bacterium | reverse complement strand
AATGACAACAACGCATCGTCGTTACAACCCGCTGACCGATGAGTGGGTGCTCGTCTCCCCCGGCCGCACCAAACGACCATGGCTGGGGCAGATCGAGGATCCAGGCGTCCACGAAGGAATGATCTACGACCCGGACTGCTATCTGTGTCCATCGAACACGCGACAGACAGGGGGCGAGAATCCCCCGTACGAGTCCACGTTTGCGTTCACAAACGACTTCGCCGCGCTACAGCCAGACGTCGAACGGACCTCACACGAAGACGGTCTCTTGCGATCAGAGACGCAGTCGGGTACCTGCAAGGTGCTGTGCTACTCCCCGCGCCACGACCTGCGCATGTCCCTCATGAATCCGTCAGAGATCGAACCGGTAATCGATCTGTGGAGTGAACAGACGGCCGCCCTCGGTGAACGATATCGATGGGTGCAGGTGTTCGAGAACAGTGGCGAAGCAATGGGAGCATCGAACCCCCATCCCCATGGCCAGATCTGGGCAGGGGATGCAATGCCGACGACACCGCGCAGAGAGGACGCTGCTCAACGACGTCACGCAGATGAACACGGGTCTCCTCTTCTCCTCGACTACCTGGCCCAGGAGAAGGGTGGTGATCGAGTTGTAATCGATGGTGACCAATGGGCGGCACTCGTACCGTTCTGGGCAACATGGCCATTCGAGACCATCGTGATCCCCAAGGCTCCCCTACAGCGAATGACGGACATCGATGATGCCTCGCGCACATCTCTGGCAGAAGTGTTGAGCGAGTTACTGACTCGGTACGACAACCTGTTCGCTCACCCCTTCCCCTACTCGATGGGTTGGCACGGTGCCCCTTTCCAGGAAAGTGACACGTCGCACTGGCAGCTGCATGCCCACTTCTTCCCCCCTCTCCTTCGCTCAGCGACCGTCAGGAAGTTCATGGTCGGCTACGAACTCCTCGCCGAAGCCCAGCGCGACCTCACACCCGAGGAAGCCGCTTCGCGCCTGCGCGAACTCCCCGGCGAGCACTACGCCGGTCGATGACTGTCACGACTGCGCGCGAAGTCGCGACGACAGAGTTCAGGGCCAGGTACGGCGAGGACCCCGAGATCGTGGTCAGGGCCCCGGGACGTGTGAACCTCATCGGTGAACACACCGACTACAACGATGGATTCGTCCTCCCCATGGCGATCGATCGATCGGTCTGGGTGGCGCTTCGGCGGCGCGACGATCGGATCGTACGGATTCACTCCGCGGGGCATGGCGAGGCCGAGTTCAACCTCGATAATCTGGTCCGTGGCGTCGATGGGTGGGCCGAGTACGTGAAGGGTGTTGCGTGGGCCATCGGGCCGAACCACATCTCAGGATGGGAGGGTTCGCTCGCATCGGATATCCCCGTCGGAGCAGGCCTGTCCTCGTCAGCTGCGCTTGAAATCGCCGCCACACTCGCATTCGCAGCAGCATCTGACCGGGATTGGGAACCCGTTGCGTCTGCGCTCGAATCCCAGCGGGCCGAGAACGAGTGGATGGGCATGCCTTGCGGCATCATGGATCAGCTGATAGTTGCTGCCGCAGACGAAGGACGCGCCACGCTCATCGATTGCAGAACACTTGATATGACACCTGTGCCGCTCCCAGACGATGTCGCGGTCGTGATTCTCGACACCGATACACGCCGTCAACTTGTCGACTCCCAGTACGACGACCGTAGGGAAGCCTGCGAGCGCGCTGCTCAAGCGGCTGGTGTCCGGGCACTTCGCGATCTCTCGATCGATGACCTCACAGGACTCGCATCAGTTGTCGACGAGACCACCTATCGCCGTGCTCGCCACGTGGTCACCGAGAACGCGAGAACTGTCGAAGCCGCATCCGCACTGGAAGTCGGAGCCACCAGCCGGTTCGGCAGGCTCATGGCTGAGAGCCATCGAAGTCTGCGCGATGACTTCGAGGTGTCCTCCGAGAGCCTCGATGTCATGGTCGAGATCGCATCCCGAATCGATGGGTGTCTCGGAGCCCGGATGACGGGCGCAGGGTTCGGCGGCTGTGCCGTGGCCCTCGTGACAGACTCAGCAGTCCCCTCGTTCGTCGAGGAGATCGCAGAGAGCTACGCCGAAGCGACGGGCCTGAATCCGACCATCTACGTCACCAAGGCAGCGGCGGGGGCAGGAATCGGGCAGTAGTACGTCATTCGTACCACGGCGAGCGAAGCTCGCTAGGCGTTGGCTACCTGGTACTCGGTGTAGCCGCCGGATTCGAGTTCCTCTGCCACTTCTGCTCCGCCCGACTTGACGATGCGTCCGCCCACCATGACGTGGATGCGGTCCGCGGTCATGTAACGAAGGATGCGGCTGTAGTGGGTGATCACGACGATGCCAAGACCAGGGCTCCGCAACGACTCGACCATCGCCGCAACCTCACGAACAGCGTCGATATCAAGCCCTGAATCGATCTCGTCGAGGATTGCAACCTTCGGGTTCGCTACCCCGAGGAGGTACATCTCGGACCGCTTCTTCTCGCCACCGGAGAGGCTGACATTGACCGCACGACCACGGAAGCGATCCATGTTGAGACGCTCAGATGCGGCCGCCGTTCGTTGCTCGAATCCGCCATCGGAGGGATTCGACGCAGCCATCTCTGCCGTGAGGTCGTCGAGAGTGACTCCCGGGACCTCCGTCGGGTACTGGAATGCCTCGAACAGGCCCGCACGGGACCGCTCATCGACCGTCATACCCATGATCTCGACGCCGTCGATGAGCGCCGACCCGGACGCGTCATAGTCGGACTTGCCCATGAGCACGTGGCTCAGTGTCGACTTCCCTGACCCGTTGGGACCCATGATGGCGTGGACCTCTCCGAAGGGGATCGTGAGATCGAGACCCTTGAGGATCTCGAGGTCGCCGATGCTTGCCTTCAGGTTCTTGACCTCGAGCGAGTTACCCATCAGCGTTCTCCTCATCTGGAATCTCAACGAACACGTTTCCATCACGGATCTCTGTGGCGAACACGGCTACCGCCTTGGTGGCGGGGAGCGTCAACGCCCTGCCTGTCGTGATATCAAAAGCAGCGCCGTGTTTTGGACATTCGACTTCGTTGTCGAACACTTCGCCGTCTGCGAGTGAAGCCTCGGCGTGACTGCAGCGGTCTGCAACCGCGTGGACCTCGTCCCCGATGCGGAACACCGCCACAGCGGAATCGCCGTTCCCGATCCGAAGTCCTGTATCGATGGGAAGGTCATTGAGAAGGCCGACATTGATCTCGCTCACAGCCTGCCCTCTTCCTGAGCAGCGACGTATTTCCCGTTGATCCGCTCCCGCACCCACTCCGAGACCGCCTCGTCCGGGATCTGCTGGACGACTTCCTCAAAAAAGCCTCGTACCTGGAGGCGGTCAGCGCGCTCTGGCGTGAGGCCACGACTCATCAGGTAGTAGCGCTGGTCCTCGTCGAGAGGGCCCACCGTCGATCCATGACCGCACATGACATCGTTGGCAAGGATTTCGAGGTTCGGCACCGACTGTGCCGATGCGCCTGAGGAGAGGATGAGGTTCCGGTTCGTCTGGAACGCTTGGGTCTTCTGGCCGGTCTCCTCAATC
>CBETWC010000232.1:0-3605 GCA_965539925.1 uncultured bacterium | reverse complement strand
TGATCATCTTTGATACGACGCTTCGGGATGGGGAGCAGGCGCCGGGGATTGCGTTGTCACCTGATGACAAGGTCGCGATTGCGAAGCAGTTGGCTCTGCTGAAGGTCGACGTCATCGAAGCCGGGTTCGCGGCATCGAGTCCAGGCGACTTCAAGGCAGTGTCGAGGATCGCTGCCGAGGTGAAGGGACCGACGATCGCTTCTCTCGCACGCACACACCCGGACGACATCGACAAGGCAGCTGATGCCCTCAAGGCGGCCGACAACAAACGAATCCACGTCTTCATGTCGACGTCACCGATCCACATGGAGCAGATGCTCCGGATGTCACCATCTGAGGTGCTGACCTCGGTCAAGGAGGGCGTGACCCGCGCCAAACGGTACGTCGACGACATCGAGTTCTCCCCCCAGGACGCGACTCGGTCCGATCCAGACTTCATCGTCGAGGTGTGCCGAGCCGCCGTTGCAGCCGGTGCCACCACGATCAATATCCCCGATACGGTCGGCTATGCGATGCCGGAGGACTTCGTTGAGCTGATGACGAGGGTGTTCGACGATGTGCGCGGTGGCAATGAGGACATCATCATCTCCACGCACTGTCACAACGATCTCGGACTTGCCGTTGCGAACTCGCTCTCTGCCATCAACGCCGGTGCCAGGCAGATCGAAGGCGCCATCAACGGGATCGGCGAGCGGGCAGGGAACACATCCACAGAGGAGATCATCATGGCGATCACCACCCGCCCCGACTACTTCGAGGTGGAGATCGGTGCCGACACCACCCAGATCTTCGAAACGTCACGCCTTGTCTCAAGCCTCACCGGCTATCCGATCCAGTACAACAAGGCCGTGGTCGGTCGCAACGCGTTTGCACACGAGTCCGGAATCCACCAACACGGCGTTCTCCGTCACAGGGAGACCTACGAGATCATGGACCCGTCAGCGATCGGCCATGAATCAGTGCTCGTACTCGGCAAGCACTCGGGACGTGCAGCGTTCCTGGATGCTCTCTCCAAGATGGGGATCACGCTTGAGGATGTCGACTTCCAAAGCTCGTTCGACAGGTTCAAAGAACTCGCTGATCGGAAGGGCGAGATTTCCGAGGAAGGCATCCGAGCGATCGTTGCCCAAGAGACGGGCACAGATCTCGAAGAGATGCGCTTCGAGGCGATTCACGTCTCCGGTGGTTCGAACGAGGTCCCGGTCGCGACGGTGACGCTATCGCGTGACGGAGAGACCGTCGAGAGAACCGCCGAGGGCGACGGCATGGTCAACGCCACGTTCGTCGCGATGCAAGACGCGTATGGCATCCCCGCACGCTTGCTCGATTACCGCGTCTCCCCCATCACTTCTGGTGCCGACGCAATGGCCGAGGTCAACGTGATCATCAAAGTCGGCTCCTCCACGTTCTCAGGACGAGGCGTCTCAACCGATGTTGTTGAAGGTTCGGCGCGTGCCATGGTGTCGGCGATGAACAAGGCAGCATTCGACCGGGGCGTGACTGACACCGGCGGAGACAGCGAAGCATGAACGCACACTTCGCCCTTCTTCCAGGGGATGGGATCGGACCAGAGATCGTCGCACAGGCTCGAGTTGTCCTCGAGTCCGTGGCGGCACGTTTCGGACACACATTCACCTTCGGCGAACACCTCATGGGTGGATGCGCCATCGATGCGACAGGTGATCCGCTGCCGACGGCGACGCTTGAAGCGTGCCGGGCAGCAGATGTCGTGATCCTCGGAGCCGTCGGTGGCCCCAAGTGGAGTGACCCGGATGCGAAGACCAGGCCGGAGGCTGGCTTACTTCGGCTCCGGAAGGAGCTGGAGCTCTACGCGAACCTGCGACCGGTCAAGACGTTCGAAGCTCTGGTTGACGCCTCGCCCCTGCGGCGGGACATCGTCGAGGGAACCGACATCCTCTTCCTCCGTGAGCTCACCGGCGGCATCTACTTCGGCGGGTCAACGGTCTCTGAGGATGGAACCGAGGTTGCCGATCACATGCGATACACAGAGTTCGAGATCGAACGCATTGTCCGCATGGCAGGTGCTGCGGCCCGGGAGCGGTCGGGAAGGCTCACGTCCGTCGACAAGGCGAATGTTCTCGAAGTCTCGCGCCTGTGGCGTCGCACAACAGAACGCGTCATGGCAGACGAATTCCCTGACGTCGAACTCGAAACGATCCTTGTCGACGCCATGGCCATGCACCTCTTGTCACGGCCGACGGAATTCGATGTTGTCGTCACCGGCAACCTCTTCGGCGACATCCTCACCGATGAGGCATCGATGCTCCCCGGATCCCTCGGACTCCTCCCCTCTGCATCGCTCGGCGATGGCAGAGTCGGCCTCTACGAACCGATCCACGGTTCTGCACCGGACATCGCGGGTCAGGACATCGCCAACCCCCTAGCGACAATCCTTGCGACAGCAATGGCGCTGAGGCATTCTCTGAGCCTTGTAGAAGAAGCGGAAGCTGTCGAGGGCGCTGTTGATTCTGCATTGGCTGCCGGTTTGCGAACAGCAGATATAGCTCAGGGTGGGCAGTCGATCAGTACCGGTGAGATGGGTGCTGCGGTAGCTCAGGCGATTCAGTAGCCACGGTTCGAACCTGGCTCAGAGCGGGGTCCCGCTTCGTATCCAAGTGCGCCTGGACCCAATCGACATCGACCGCGATGCATCGCACCGCGGGACCTGAGCCCTGTCGAATCGGTTGATGGACGAGCATTTTCGTCGGCATCGACCGCCGTCTTCCAATACGCGATTCAACTTTGGCGACCCATATGCCGATGTAATGGGCACAGAGGGAGGAGCGAATGACAGCATTGACCATTTCGGGATTTGATGGCGTTCTTTCCGCGGCACAGGAAGGATCCGAGTGGGCATGGGACATCCTTGTCCGTGATACGGCGCCGAGACTGGTCGGGTTCTTTCGATCACGCGGTGTGCCTGATCCAGAAGGTCTTGCTGGCACGGCTTTCATCGATCTCGCCCAGAATCTCCGATCCTTCACTGGAGACGAATCAGAATTCCGATCGTGGGTGTTTGTCATCGCGTACCGACGTATGTCCGATGAGCGGAGAAACCCGAGACGCCGACCCTTCCAAACGCCGAGCAACGCAGTACCAGACGCTGTCGACCCGTCGCAAAGCGCTGAGGACATCGCCAAGGAATCCGTCGGCAGCACAGAGACGCTCCAGATGCTTGAGGTTCTCACGGACGGTGACCGGGATGTGATCACTCTGCGAATTGTGGCGGAACTCACGCTGGACGAGACTGCAAAGGCCGTAGGCAAGCCCGTCGGGGTCGTGAAGGCGCTGCAGCGCAGCGGGCTGACAGCCCTTCGAAGCAATCGATCAAAGGGGGTTGCCGCGATGAGCGATCTGCGCGATTGCCCGGATGATATGAAACGCCACGACGCCACAGACCGAGACATCGAGCGTCTCATCGATGGCTCTCTCGATTCGGTAAGCGATCCTGCCCCACTTGCGGACCTTGTCTCAACATTGCGGTCCGAGGCGAACGCTGCTGTGAACGACAAGACAATCGCTGCATACAGGCGATCATCTGCAATAGCGGCGGCAAATACCGCTCAGCAATTCGCAGTCGTTCG
>CBETWC010000231.1:0-3628 GCA_965539925.1 uncultured bacterium | reverse complement strand
AGATGAAGGGCTGCTGTGGCTGTGTAGGCACGGACCCGCTCTCGATCACCCGGCATGTGCAGGGTCCTCACCGTCGAACAGACCGGTGTCGAAACCGCAACGATCATGGTGCCGACAGGCTGCTCGAGAGGTTCGGGACCCGCAGAGCCTGTCACTGCAACAGCGACATCCACTCCGAGGACCTCCCTGGCACCGGTAGCCATCGACGCAGCCGTCTCCTCGGAAACCACACCGTACGTATCGATCGTCTCAGATGGAACGCCAAGGATGCTGGACTTGAGGTCCGATGCATAGGCGACCACGGAACCTCTGAACGTTGCACTCGCCCCCGGCAGGCTGGTGAGCCTCCGCCCGACGAGACCACCCGTTGCGGATTCTGCTGTGCCGATTGTCCACCCCTTCGATTCGAGTTGTCCGCGGATCACCCGCTCGATCGTGTCGTCATCGGCGCCGAAGATGCGATCCCCGATACGTGCACGCACCTCGTCTTCAACAGGGGCGATCAGCAAGCGTGCCGCCGCCTCGGACTTGGCAAGCGCCGTGAGTCGTATCTTGATCTCGCCTGCGGATGCGAGGAAAGCCACCGTTGGATTCTCAGCCACATCGAAGAGGTCCTGGAGATCCTCGCCCACCTTCGCTTCGGACATCCCGTAGCTGCGCAGGATCCGGCTCACGACGATTCGACCGTCTCCCAGCTCCTTGCGCAGGAATGGGAGAACCTGCTCGTCGACCATTGCAAGCATCTCGGACGGCACACCGGGGAGTGCAAAGACCCAGCAATCCTCCACCCTGGCGCGAAACCCTGGGGCGCTGCCCTTTGCGTTCACCACTACATGGGAGCCCTCGGGTCGGTATGCCTGCTTGAGGTTCGACTCGGGAAAGGGACGGTCGGACCGCATCTTGGACCATCGGTCCCTGAGGGCATGCTCATACGTCTTGTCATACATGAGCGGAACTCCCGCCACCGCAGCAACAACGTCCCGCGTGATGTCATCGGCCGTGGGACCGATACCGCCGGTGATGATCAGTACATCAGATCGCTCCACAGCCGCTCGGATCGCAGAATCGATTCGCTTCGCATTGTCGCCGACAACCGATTGATTGAAGTGTGAGAATCCGTTCTCAGCCAACCGAGCAGCGATCTCCTTTGCATTGGTATTGGCGATCTGACCGAGGAGAAGTTCTGTGCCGATTGCGAGGATTTCGACTATCACGTCACAACCACCGAGGCTGAGAGATCGGTCCCATACCCTCCGTCAATTGTTGCGGTGACCCACTCCCCTGCCGTTCCATCGTCGAGCAGGATCATGCCGTCGATCTCGGGTGCCTCCCGATAGGAACGGCCCACGGCCTGCCCGTCCTCCACCTGGTCGATCAGAACCCTCAGCGTGCGCCCGACTACAGCCGCGTTCTTCGCCGACGTGATGTCGTCCTGGATGCCCTGGAGATGGCGCATGCGCTCCGAAATCGTGTCGCTCGCAACTTGTCCGGGCATCGTGGCAGCGTCCGTGCCTTCTTCGGCCGAATAAGGGAAGAACCCTGCCCAATCCAACTGCGCGTCCTCAAGGAATGTCGCGAGACCTTCGACGTCGTCCTCGGTCTCTCCTGGATAGCCGACGATGAAGCTCGATCGCATCGCAGCGTGCGGTGCTGCATGTCGGATGCGTTCGATGAGTTCAAGATGCCTCTCCCCGCTTCCGGGCCTGCGCATCGAGCGGAGCAGGCCAGCAGAAGAGTGCTGTAGTGACAGGTCGAAGTAGTCAGCGATGGCTGGATGACCGGCCATGACATCGATGAGGCCCTGTCGGATCTCCTTCGGAAACAAGTAGTAGAGGCGCAAGCGGCCGAGTCCTTCGACAGACGCCGCCTGCTCGACGAGGCGTTCGATGGATCCGCTGTCGTTGTCACGTCCGTAGGCCGCCAGATCCTGTGCAACGAGAACGATCTCTTGCACTCCCCCAGCGATCAGTCCTTCGATCTCGGCAACGATTCCATCCCCTGCGCGGGAGCGTTGCTTGCCACGGATCAGTGGTATCGCGCAGAAGGCACACGTCTTGTTGCATCCCTCAGCGATCTTCACATACGCGAAAGGAGTCGATGGTGTGGGCCTCTTCACTGCTTCGAGGATGTCCATGTGCGAGCGGCGGAGACCGGTGAAGTTCACAGGCTGCCACCCTGTCATCGCGTCGAGTTCGTCGACCAGTTCCGGGTAGCGGTCGAGTCCGATGACGGCATCTGCCTCGGGCAGCGCTTCGACGAGCTCCTGCTCGTACCGCTGTGCCATGCATCCCATGACCACGAGCTTTGCGTCATCTCGCTTGGCTCCTGCCAACTCCAGAATCGTTTCGATCGACTCCCTGCGGGCGTCCTCGATGAACGCGCAGGTGTTGACCATGACGACGTCAGCCGACTGAGGATCTGTGGCATTGCTGTAGCCGGAGTCACCGAGGATGGCGGTGATCTTGTCTGAATCGACCTGGTTCTTCGAGCAGCCGAGCGTTGTCAGCCAGACGGTGGGTGAGGACATCGGGTGGAGTGTACGACGAAGCTGCGGCACATCTGGAGCGATTGGGGTGGTCTGGCGGGAAGCTCCTAGTCCAGCGGCACCATCTCGCCCACTCGCTTCCGGAACTGGATCCGCTGCGTGTAGCCCACCGATCGTGCGAGTTCGACGGCCTTGTCCCTGTCACGAGCCGTATGCCCAGGGATGTGGGCATCAGATGCAAGCGTGATGGGGACCCGGTGATTGCGGAAACGCTTGAGCAATGGCTCAGATGGGTACATCTCTTTCGCCGGTTGGTACAACCCTGCGGTCGAGACTTCGACGGCGGTGCCTCCGCGGGCCGCGGCAACCGCAAGTGCCTCGTGAAGGTCAGCTGGATCATCCTGCATCCAGAGACCTTGCTTCTTGATCACATCAGCGTGTGCCAGGACGTCGTACAGGCCCGATGCGGCGAGTTCGGTCTCGGTATGGAAGTACTCCTCGTATGCCTTGGCCGGACCCCGCCGGTCGAACTCGAAGGCCTGATCCGGAAGATCAACTCCCCAGGCGCCCAACCAGTGTGTCGATGCGATCAGGAAGTCGAACGGATAAGGATCGAGGAAATCAGCCACAGCCTCAGCCGTGTTCGGGAAGAAATCGACCTCGAGTCCCAGCAGTACAGGCAGTCCGTGGTCTTTGGCATCCACGACTGCCTGGACGTACCGCTCGAGGGACAGGACACGCTCCGATCGGACATATGACTTCGTGTAGTCCCGGAGATCCTTGCGAGGGTCCTCCTTCCACCACTTTCCCAGAACCGGCTTGGATTCGATACACCGATACAGGTGCTCGGTGAAGCCAATTTCCTCCGCGCCCCTCTTGAGCGCGGTCTCCACGTAGGCCTCGATGTGATCCATCGGGTACTGGCCCGGACGCGGACCCTCTCCGTCATAACGTCCGTGTTTGTGGAGATGCACGTGGTAGTCGGACATAGTCAGATTCCAGACTCCAGATTCCAGATTCCAGTCATGAGCCGACAGTAGTCAGGCGGCAGGAGTCAACGATGAACTCGCTCTGGCGGGCGACGGCTTGTCCTCCCTTCAGGAGGTGTCGCTTTACCGCGGCGCTCACGTACATCGGCTAACC
>CBETWC010000230.1:0-3645 GCA_965539925.1 uncultured bacterium | reverse complement strand
AATCCGACGAAGAACACGTCGTCTTCCGGATCATGTGCTGAGGCAGTTGCGACGGATCCCACAAGGTCGTCGATGACCCCGTCGTCATCGCATGTCGAGCTCTCACTAGCACGGGGAAGATCGACGACGACAATGGCTCGTCGTCCGCTGGTCTTTGCGATCTTGCGTGCCGTGGCCAGATCATCGTCCCTGAGCGTCTGCCAAGGCACGCGAAATACCAGGCTCTCGAACACACGATCTGGATCCGCGTCCAGCCACCGACCGAGAAGCGGATCGTCGTCGAGACGGAAGCCTGAGGACACGAAGTGGTGGACGGCGGCTCCAGGGGAACCAATCGGGGTGATCGGAGCAATCGCCAGGCTGACGCCGCCGAGGTCCCGGTCCGCTACTCCACCGAGAACCTCCGAGTAGCGATCTGGTGGAGCAACGATCTCCCATCGATGGATGGATCCCGCGTTCGACCGCACCAACTCAATGCTCGTCGAATTTGGGGCTCCCGCGGAGACAACACTGAATCGCATGCCGCGACTCGTCAGGTGTTCCAACCGCTCTGCGGTAGCCGAAGTCGACAGATCGGCGAGCGGAATCCTCGCATCATGTGCTCTGGCCTCCCACATGGCCAACAGCGGTCCGTCGTTGCGTACCTGTTTGCGGTTGAACTCATCGAGACCAGCGGCTGGAAAATCGGTGACGGATGTCCACCCGTGTCGCAGGGTCACTCCCACTGAACTCACCCAGTGGGGATCGAGCGACGTTTCCAAGGGCATTGGCAGGGCATCATCAGAGGATGTCGATCCGAATGAACGTAGCGGCGTCATCGAATGACCGTTTGGTGCAACATCAACGATGAGGAGCCCCAGCTTCGGCGGATCATCCCTTCCGTTCTCGCTTGTTGGAGGGATCGAGGCGAGTTCGGAGTAGTCGGGCCGAACAAAGGCAGTCGACGGTGCAACGTACAGATCGGTGCTGGCGTACCTGTTGTAGAGGAAGTTGTGCACATGTCCGGAGAAGACGGCTTCGACACCACGGCGCGTGAGTAGATCCAAGAACCACGATCGGGCTGGTTCGCCAATGTTGTCGTAATGCTCGTTCTCATGCCTATCTCGGATGAAGGGTGGGTAGTGCGTGAAGATGAAGACGCGCTTCCCGGCCGCCTCCGCCTCTTCGAGATCTGATTCGAGCCAAGTCTGCTGACTACGTTCCCTGTCCAAGCCAGAATTCAATATCTGCGTGTCGATAGCAGCGAAGTGGCATCCGTCGACGTCGAAGGAGTGGTAGGACGGTCCCCATGCTGCCTCGAAGACGGGGTAGTTCTCCTCGGCAACAGCAGGAACGGCGACATGGGCATTGGGTTTGTCACCGACGTCGTGATTGCCCGCCACGAAGTGGATCGGATGGCGGAGATCTTCATATACACCTCGTGCAAGATCGATCGCCTCCTCGTGCGTCTCCTCAACAGGCAGGGGATGCACGATGTCCCCGAGATGTACGACGAAACGCGCATCGATTCGGTTGCACAGATCAACGATGAACTTGTTTCGTTGGATTGTCAGTGCGTTCGATGGGTACGCGTCGATCTCCTGAGTGGGCGGCCGAATGTGAGAATCGGCGATGACGACGAAACGAAATCCGTTAGTCACTCTTCCCAATCCAGGATTACCTTGCCGGAGTTTCCTGAGTTCATGATGTCGAGGGCGTCTTGGAAGTCCTCCGCCGGGAAGTGATGTGTGATCACGTTTGAGACATCGAGACCTGTCTCGAGCATGGCGAGCATCTTGTACCAGGTCTCGAACATGCGACGACCGTAGATGCCCTGGAGCGTGAGGCCCTTGAACACGATGTCGTTCCAGTCGATCGGTGCCTGCTTCGGTGGGATGCCCAGAAGGGCGATCTTGCCGCCGTTGTCCATCGTCGTGATCATGTCGTGGAGGGCAGCAGGGTTGCCCGACATCTCGAGCCCCACGTCGAAGCCCTCCTTCATGCCGAGATCGGGGATGACGGATGCAACGCTGTCCCGCGTGACATTGAGCTCGCGATCCGCTCCCATCGTCTCGGCCAACTCGAGCCGGTAATCGTTGACATCGGTGACGACGATGTACCTCGCTCCGACATGGCGCGCGATGGCCGTTGCCATCATGCCGATGGGGCCCGCTCCGGTGATCAGGACGTCCTCGCCGACGAGGTCGAAGTGCAGGGCAGTGTGCACAGCGTTTCCGAGTGGGTCGAGGATGCTTGCGATGTCGTCCGAGACGTTGTCTGGCACCGGCTGAACATTCGATCCCGGTATCGCGACGTACTCGGCGAACGCGCCGGGGCGGTTGACTCCCACGCCGACCGTGTTGATGCACAGGTGTCTGCGCCCTGCCTGGCAGTTGCGACACCGACCACACACGATGTGCCCCTCGCCGGACACGCGCTGGCCGATCTCAAGGCCTTCCACCTCGGAGCCGATCTCGTGCACGGTCCCGACGTACTCATGGCCGACTGTCATCGGTGTCGGAATCGTCGCCTGGGCCCATTCGTCCCACGCCGCGATGTGCAAGTCGGTCCCGCAGATCGACGTCTTCATCACCTTGATGAGAACATCGTTCGGGCCGATCTCGGGGACGGGGATGTCCTCCATCCAGAGCCCGGGTTCAGGCTTGGCTTTGACGAGTGCACGCATCAGGACACAACTCCCAACTCTCTTCCGACTTTCACGAATGCTTCTATTGCACGGTCGATGTGCTCCGGCGTATGGGCTGCTGACATCTGCGCCCTGATCCGTGCTTCTCCGCGGGGTACCACGGGGAAGGAGAACCCGATCACGTACACGCCCTCGTCGAGGAGTCGCGCAGCCATCTTGGAGGCGAGCGTCGCATCGCCCAGCATCACGGGAATGATGGGGTGACCTTCGCCGGCAAGGGTGAAGCCCGCAGCGTGCATGCCGGAACGGAACCGCTCAGCGTTCGCCGTCAGCGTCGATCGGAGATCTGCGGAGCTCTGCAGCAGGTCGATCGCTTTGATCGTCGTCGCAGCGATCATCGGTGCAACCGAATTGGAGAAGAGGTACGGACGGGATCTCTGCCTCAGGAGGGCAACGATCTCCTTGTGCCCCGACGTGTAACCCCCTGATGCGCCACCAAGGGCCTTGCCGAATGTACCCGTGACGATTCCGACGCGGTCCTGGACGCCCCAATGGTCAGGGGTTCCGCCCCCGTGTTCGCCGATGAATCCGACGGCGTGAGAGTCATCGACCATCACCATGGCGTCGTGTTCTTCAGCCAGATCGCAGATGGCCGGCAGGTTCGCAATGATGCCATCCATCGAGAAGACACCATCGGTTGCGATCAGTTTGAACCTGGCGTCCTTCGCTTCTTCGAGCTTCGCTTCGAGGTCAGCCATGTCGTTGTTCGCGTACCGGAATCGCTTGGCCTTGCACAATCGCACGCCATCGATGATCGACGCGTGGTTGAGTGCATCCGAGATGATTGCATCGTCCGGACCGAGGATCGTCTCGAACAACCCGCCATTGGCATCCCAACAGGACGAGTAGAGGATCGTGTCCTCGGTGCCGAGGAAGTTGCTGATGTCGTGTTCGAGTTTCTTGTGCACGGTCTGGGTTCCACAGATGAAGCGAACCGATGCCATGCCGTAGCCGTACCT
>CBETWC010000229.1:0-3646 GCA_965539925.1 uncultured bacterium | reverse complement strand
AGCCAATCGTCCTCCCTTCAGGGAGGACAATCAGGGGAGGACGCAACAGTTCGTTCGTACGACGGAATGATCAGCGAAATAGCCGCTCTCTACTGATAGTCCCCGCTGGCATCTCCGGGTGTCTTCTCCTCGAACACGCCTTCGTCGCTTGGTCCTCTGTCCCGGAGCCAACGCGGTCCTGCGGTGCGCTTGGGTGTGGGTGTCTCCATCTCGGCAGCGATCTCCTTGGCACGCTTGATCCGCTCGCCACGCTCCAACTCGAGTTGCTTGAGGGTGATGTCGAGCGACTCGAGTTGCTCCTCGGAGACCTCATCGAGGTGATAGGCAGCATGCACGAACCGAGCCGTGTCCCCGCGATAGTCGTGTCCGAACGACTTGAACTCACCGGGAATGACCTTCATCGCATTCATCGCGTCGACGCCGACCTGAATGAACGTGAGCATCGGGATCCACTTCATCGTCGGTGGCACGTTCCGGCCCTCGTAACCAGGCTCGAGCCACTCTGGCTGCTTCACCGCAAGCCTTGGTGAGATTCGTGCGATCGGATCGTTGTCGTGGTCGAGAATGACCGCACGCATACTCTCCCTCTCCTCTTCGGAGAGCGCGTAGAGGTCCTCGATGCGATCGAACGTACCGACGGTGCCCTCAGGGATCAGCTCGTTCGACCCACTCTGCATCCCGTTCTTCGACCACTTCGCCAGGCCGGGCAGACCGAACCAGAGTGCTCGGTCAATCCCGTAGTCATCAAAGCCCGCAATCCCCTGCTTCATGACGACGTCAGACGACGACCACGCACCCAGGCTCTCACCGAATACCAGCACGATGGGCCTGTCGGCCTTGTCTCTGTCAGCAAGCCGCTGGTTGATACCCCACAGGAGCTGACGGAACTGCTGCCTACCGAGCGCAACCTGCTGCACGGCCAGGAAGCTTGGGGACCGCCCGTACTGGATGCAGCAGGTGGCGATGTCTCCCCTGGAGAGCGCCTCAGCACACTCGATCATCGTCTGGTCGACCCAGCCGGTACCGGTCGGCGCGAACAGCAGCAGGTACTTGCGATCGAAGGCTCCGAGGGCCGCTAGTTCGTTGAGCGCCATCTCTGACCGACCGGTGGAGTAGATCGGCTCGCTGTTGAACCCGACGTATGCCCGGATCGGATGCATGGCGCCTTCTTCGCCGAGGGTCCGATCGATCAGATCGGGAGTCATGACGTCTGTCACGTACCGACGACCCTGAAGTCCTAGTTCATCGAACGGTGAGATGGACTTGGGGCCACCGGAGACAAACTCATTCTCGGGAGGCTGGCTGTAAGCAGGCTCAAGCCTCTCATTGGACCGTGCTATGAAGCCAACGCCGAGGTTGTAGAGAGCGATCGTGCCTCCTGCCCAGAGTGCGGCGTTGGCACTCCGACCGATCAGACGACGGACGACGTCGTCACCGAAGTAGTCCATCGATGCCTGCCGTGAAGAGACGAATCCCTTTCCGATCAACCTGCCGACAGTCGCCACTCCGATTCCTATGCCCACCGAGGCAGCCAGACTCACCGGCTTGTCGTCTTCGGACCATCGCTTGATCATCTCCTGGCGCGAGTCGAGCAGCTTGTCCGAATACACAAGGGCACCGGCAAACCCTCCGAGCCCAACGACGATCGGTCGAGCCGCACCTGCTGCAGGGAATTGATTAGCAACTTCGGACCCTGACTCGTACGCCATGCCACCGACACCGGCAGCCATCGCGAGCCTTCCGAAGGTCCGCGCAGAGGCAACAACCGTGGTCTCATCTCTGGTCTGAGGGATCTGTGTCAGCCCATATCCAAGGGCAGTCAACGCTCCGCGTGCTCCGAACCGAACGACGAATGCGGACTCGTCGGGCACGAACCTGCGGATGGCGGACTCGAAGCCCCTGCTGACGAGTTCTGCTGCAAGAACGGAGATGCCTGCGGCCATGCCCTGGTGCATCGACTCGCGTGGCATGAGAGAAGGTCCGAACGAGTCGAGCATGGCTGCGGTCTTCAGCGGAGCTGCCGGATCGCTCGTGAGCGGGTTGAATCGCTTCGCGAGAGTGAGAGCGACCTTACCGATCGCTGTTCCGAGGTCGGTCGTCGTGTTCATGGACTATCTCTCCTCCCCTGATGCCGGTGGCCTCACCCAATCGGATGCTAGGAGACTGCTGAATATTGCACACCGGCCGTCAGTGGCAGAGATCCGCTCCTGTACCATCGGTTCATGACTGAACCCAACGACACATCAGATCTCAAGAGCAGGCTTACGCCGCAGCAGTTCCACGTGACCCAGGAAGCCGGGACCGAACAGGCCTTCACCGGTGAGTACTGGGATGACAAGCGACCAGGTATGTACACGTGCGTCGTGTGCGGCGAGCCGTTGTTCTCTTCAGAAACGAAGTACGACTCAGGTTCGGGGTGGCCGAGCTTCACAGCACCGGTCGGCGGGGCGGATGTCACAGAACGTCCCGACCTGTCACTCGGGAGGGCGCGGACGGAGAGCCAGTGCGGCAAGTGTGGCGCACACCTCGGACACGTCTTCCCCGATGGCCCCGGACCAACAGGCCTGCGCTACTGCATCAACTCGGCATCACTCAAGCTGGAAGTCAACGACGAGAGCACCGAGTAGCTCTGAACAGAGGACGCGCAGATGCGTGTAGCAGTCACAGGAGCGACCGGGTTCATCGGTTCTGAAGTCATCAGGACTCTTCTCGACCGCGGGTACGAGGTTCACGGCACTGTCAGGGACCCGGAGAACACAGCCAAGGTCGCTCCCCTTCTCGATCTTGACGGTGCACAGGACAGGCTTCAGCTGTTCGAAGCTGACCTGTTGGAGCCCGATGGGTTCGGTACTGCATTCGAAGGCTGCGATGTCGTCATGCATGTGGCCAGCCCCTACGTCATAGACGTCGACGATCCCCAGACAGACCTCGTCGACCCCGCCCTGAACGGAACGCGCACCGTCCTCAAGCAAGCGAACGTCGCTGGTGCCGGGCGTGTGGTCCTGACGTCATCGGCGGCTGCGATCACCGATGAACCAGAAGATCGGATGTACACGGAACAGGACTGGAACCAGAAGTCCAGCCTCACTCGGAACCCGTACTACTTCAGCAAGACCCTGGCGGAGCGGGCAGCTTGGCGGTTAGTCGAAGAGGAGTCGCCATCGTTCGATCTCGTAGTGGTAAATCCCTCCGGTGTCATCGGGCCGTCAGTCGGCTCGGGACTCAGTACGACGAGCCGGGTGATCGCTGACCTGCTCAATGGCGGCGTGTACCCAGCAATCATCTATCTCTCGTTCCCGTACGTCGATGTGCGAGACGTTGCAGAGGCACACGTTCGAGCGGCAGAGATGCCTCAGGCGTCTGGTCGCTACATCTGCTCGAACGAACTCGTATCGCTCGCCCGCACGGTTGACGTCCTTCGTAGCAACGGCTTCTCCAGCTACAAACTCCCAAGAATGAGCCTTGCATCGGGCTTCGGAACCCTCCTCGTGAAACAGCTTGCGCGGTTCCAACCACCGGGATCGCGATCGTTCATCCAGACCAATCTCGGAAGAACCGTGACACTCGACACATCGAAGATCCGCCGCGAACTCGGTATCGAGTTCAGAGACATGGACACATCCATCATCGCGACCGCCCATGACCT
>CBETWC010000228.1:0-3655 GCA_965539925.1 uncultured bacterium | reverse complement strand
CGTCGATGCGGCCTCGCGACCTCAGACTCCCCTTGATCACACCGGCCTGCTTCCTCTTCAGCAAACACGCAACCTCGGTACCTCTCGCCATTCGGACGAGGTCGATCAAACCATCCGTCTCGTGATACGCGATTCCGGCAGCTTCAAGATCGGCTGGCTCCATGATGGACCACACGAGCGCGTGGTCTGTGTCCAGAACGGCCCTTCCCAGCACCCGCGACACGACCTCGTAGTAGCCGAAGGACGCTTCTTCAAACAGCTTCTGCCCGATGGCATCCGGTTCAACGCCACGTGCAAGCAGATCAGACGCAATGTTGTGCGTCCGTGGTGAGGTGGATGAGTACTGGAACCGACCCGTGTCTGTGACGAGGCCGGTGTAAAGGGCAGTCGCGACCTCCTTGTCGATCGGCCAGTCAAGGAGAATCAGGAGTTCATGAATAAGTTCGGTCGTTGCTCCAGCAGTGACATCGATGGCCACGGCATCTCCCCAAGACCCGTCTGAGATGTGGTGGTCGATGACGACGAGTTGCTCCGCCTTTTCCAATGCACCGGCCAACGATCCGACCCGGCTCCGCACAGAGGTGTCAACGACGACCCCCACGTCGAGATCGAGCGGGAAGTCGCGCGGCGGCACAAGGACGGATGAATCGAGAAACGACATCTCTTTAGGTACCACAAACGGTTCATCGAACGATGCGACCGCTTCCTTGCCCACCAATCGCGCAGCACGGGCAAGAGCGACCATGGATCCGAGAGCGTCACCGTCAGGGCCGACGTGTCCGACGACGCCGATCGAATCCGCTGCATCGAAGATCTCCGCCACCGCCTTGAGATCTGCGGCAATGTCACTCATCGTCGCCAGCTTCTGACTCCTCGAGATCAGCGAGAATCTGCGAGATCCGCAGGCCTTCGTCGATCGATGGATCAACCTTGAACTCAAGCACCGGTGTATATCTCATACGCGTCTCGCGCCCAAGCACACCCTGGATCCTCGATTTCGCACTCTCGAGCGCAGCGGCGGTTCCGGTCTTCTCCTCGTCGGTTCCGAGAACCGAGTAGTACACGACCGCGTGTCGTAGATCGGGACTCGTCTTTGCCCCCGTGATCGTCAGGAAGCCGATTCTCGGATCCTTCAGGTCGGTCACGGCATCGGCAACGACCTCGCGCACGAGCTCGTTCACCTTTCGCATCCTCGGACTCTTCTGGCGTGCCATGGCGTCTGATCAACCTTTCAAGCGGCCAGAACAGGCCTGCTGAGGGTGTTTCGCTATGTCCGTGCGATCTCGCGGACTTCGTAGGACTCGATCGTGTCTCCGACCTTGATGTCCTTGTACTTGGCAAGGCCGATACCACACTCGTATCCGGTGGCGACAGCCTGCACGTCGTCCTTGAACCGACGCAAGGACACAATCCTGCCGTCGTAAACGACAACGCCGTCGCGCACAAGCCGGGCTCGAGCGTTCCTGCTGATGGAACCCTCTGTCACATACGAACCGGCAACCGAACCAAGCCTTGGTGCACGGAAGACTTCGCGAACCTCGGCGACTCCGAGGAACTGCTCAACCTCTTCAGGCGAGAGCTCACCGACGAGGAGAGACTCGACATCATCAAGCAATTCGTAGATGATCGCGAACGTGCGAATGTCGATCGCAAGCTTCTTTGCCTCGGCTCGAGCAGGTGCGTCCGGCCTCGCATTGAAGCCGTAGATGATGGCATTGGATGCTTCGGCGAGCGTGATGTCGTTGGTCGTGATTCCGCCGACTGCGGCGTGCACGATCGTGACAAACCCATCGTCACGACTGATCTTGCCAATCGACTCCTTGATTGCATCGAGCGACCCATGAGTGTCGGCCTTGATGATGATCCGCAGCTCAGAGTGATCCTGGGTGCGGAGCTGTTCGATCAGCATGCCGAGGCGATCTATCGCACTCGGAACAACAAGTTGCTTCGACCTGAGGTCGTCGACCTTGGCCTGGGCGATCTTGCGGGCTGCCCTCTCGTTCTTGGCAACCTCGAACATATCGCCTGCGGTCGGAATCTCGTCCCAACCCATGACGACAACTGGTGTCGAAGGTCCCGCTTCCTTCACCTGTTCGCCTCGATCGTTGAACATGGCGCGAACCCTGCCAGGGACAGGTCCAGCGACCAATGCATCGCCGCGTTTGAGCGTTCCACGCTGCACCACGACTGTCGCGATCGGACCGCGTCCGACTTCGAGTTGGGCCTCGATGACTGTTCCGATCGCGGGTGCCTTCGGGTTGGCCTTGAGCTCCTCAACCTCTGCAACAAGTGAAATCATCTCAAGCAGATCGTCGATATTCGTGCCCTTGAGCGCCGAAATCTCGATCGCAGGAACGTCTCCACCGAGTTCCTCAACAACAATCTCGTGCTGAGTCAGGGCCGCACGCACCGCGTATGGATCTGCATTCTCCAGGTCCATCTTGTTGATGGCGATGATCATCGGGACATCGGCGGCCTTCGCGTGGCTGATTGCTTCCACGGTCTGGGGCATGACCGAGTCGTCCGCGGCGACAACGATGATCGCTATGTCCGTGATCTCGGCTCCCCTTGCCCGCAAGGCTGTGAATGCCTCGTGGCCGGGTGTGTCGATGAATGTGATCGACGATCCATCTTGTTCCACCTGATACGCACCGATGTGCTGCGTGATACGTCCCGCCTCGCCTTCGATGACGTTGGTGTTACGGATCGTGTCAAGTAGCTGCGTCTTGCCGTGGTCGACGTGCCCCATGACGGTAACGACAGGGTTCCGGGTCACCAGGCTCGCTGGATCATCTTCATACTCAACGAGGAACCGGTCACGACCGGTGTCTTCCTCTTCTTCTTCGTCCGAACTTGCGACCAGGAACTCCCAACCAAGCTCGCGACCGAGCGGTTCGATGGCATCAACGGGGATCTCTCCACCGCCGGGAACCATCTCACCCATGAACATCAGTGTCTTGACGATCTCAGCTGTACGGGTCTTGATCATGCGCGCCAGATCGTGCACCGTGATCCCCGGCTCGACGAGCAGGACTTTGTCTTCCGCATCGTCGGCCTCGTCGACTTCGTCAGCCATCGGCTCAGGACTCTCGGCTTTCAGTTCTTCGTCGGCCTCGACAGCTTTCGGCTCTTCTGCTTCGTCGGCAATCGATTCGTCGTCGGCTTCGCCAGCCTTTGGCGCTTCTGCTTCAGCTGATGGCTGATGGCTGGTGGCTGGTGGCTTCTCCTCATATGACGATGTCACAAGAGCGACAGCGTCCTCGTCCAACCCGGACGAAGCTGTCTTCACTTCGATTCCAAGGTCCTGAGCTCGCGCGAGCACATCCTTGGAATCATGTCCAAGCTCTCGTGCAAGCTCGTATACGCGTGTTTTGGCCACGCTCACCTCCGCTCAGGTCGACGACGGATCACTCAGCGTGATCGGTCGTCTCCTCTTCTGTAGTTTCTGAATCTGTTTCTGAATCTTCACTCGAGTCGTCGGCTTCGACAGCGACCGGCTCTTCTGCTTCGTCAGCTATCGGCTCACTGCCGTCAGCTTCCGGCGCTTCTTCGACTTCTGGCTCAGTCGCAACCGAAGCTTCGGTCGATGACTCTTCCTCTGCTTCTTCCTCTGCTTCTTCCTCTGCTTCTTCCTCTGCTTCTTCCTCTGCTTCTT
>CBETWC010000227.1:0-3658 GCA_965539925.1 uncultured bacterium | reverse complement strand
GAAGCCCTGTGTTGGCACGGCGGATGTTCGATCATGCGGTCCCAGATCGCGGATCCAGGTTCAGGGAGGACGGAAGAGCACCGTCAGGTGCGATGCAGAACGCCAAGCGCTACCTGCGGATCCACACCACGCGGGTGTCGGTGACCATGATGTCGTCTGACTCGAGTCCGATCTCGAGGTCCTCGATGTCAGACGCCTTGGCCTCCCACTTCTCGCGGATCTCAAGGACATCGTTCTCGAGGTCTTCATTGAGATCCTTGAGTGCGCCGCGTTTGGATTCGATCTTGTCCCCTGCCCTGCGGGCACGATTCTCTGCGGATCTCTGTTTGGTGCTGGACAGCTTCGGTTTGCGACCAGTCAAGAGGTCGAACCCGAATCCCATGATGGCGCTGTTTCGTTCGCTGTCGGCTTCCTGCTGCGCCGTGTCGGCAGTTCTGACAGCATCGTCATAGGCACGTTTTGCGGTCCGGTAGCGCGCCTCGTACCGGTCTCGCAGCTTCGCTATCTCCCTGTCTGCGTTGTCGGACGCCATTGTCCCGACACGATGGGCGAAGTCGATCGCGGATTCATCCGGACGCGATGTCGCTTTGAGGGGCTTGCATCGGTGAACCGTGATCGTCTGGTTTCGATCAAGATGCTTCTTGAGGCCGGACTTGACGGCACGGAAGTATGAGCCTTGCGACAACGGGGCATCCGGGGTAGCAAACGGAATCGCCGGGTCAACGTCGATGAAATCCCTCGTGTCGTGGTCCACCTCCGTGAGGTCGTCAGCATTGAAATCTGTCGACAGTGGGAACAGGACCGCCTCCCATGTCTCCTCGTGGTCGACACCGGCTCTCGTCTCGTCGAACCTCAGGCTCACGGTGAGTGTGATCGCTGCTTCGTAGTGATCTCCGTCGGAGGCATATCCCACACCATCAGCCCACGGCGCAGCAGGGTGCAGTGCCTGAGAATCGACACCGTCGGCGATCTGCGGCGCCTCGACAGGCGCCGGCTCCGCCTGGAAATCTGGCATCTGGCTTCTGGTATCTGGTATCTGAGGTCTGGCTTCCGGTATCTGGCTTCCGGTATCTGACTCCGCAACTCGCCCGATCTCTTCACGCGTCATCGGGCCGCGCAGATACGACATTGCCCAGCGCGTCGTGAAGATCTCCGGAGCGCGTTCGCGGGTGTTGTGAAGCAGGAAGACCCGTTTTCCGAGACCAGAGATCTGCGCGCTGAGCTTCTGCGTGTCGACGTCACCGGTCGCCGACGCGAGGGCATCCATGATGCGCGCCTTATCACGTTCCGTCTGGAGGCGCCCAATGCACCATGTGCCTGCATTGGACATGGCCTTGTAGTCGAGGTCGACCGGGTTCTGCGTCGACAGCAGCAGTCCGACGCCGAAGGCGCGAGCCTGCTTGAGCAGCGTGAGGATCGGCTTCTTCGACGGGGGTTCTGCAGTTGGCGGCACAAAGCCGAATACTTCATCCATGTACACGAGCGCTCGCAGATCGCCGCTGCCTGCTTGTGACCGCATCCAGGTGATGACCTTTGACAGCACCATGGTGACGATGAATTGACGTTCGACGTCCGAGAGATGGGCGATGTAGAGCACCGACGCCTGCGGTCTGCCTTCACGCCACAGAAGTGATTCCACATCAAGCGGAGCGCCCTCCATCCACTGTGCGAATGATGGCGATGCGAGCAACCCGTTCAGCTTCATGGCGAGTGCCATACGGTTCTTCGCGGGGAAGAACGTGTCGACCTCAAACACGCCGAGCTTGCGCATGGGCGGCGTGACGATTTGCTCGATGAGCGTGGCGATGTCGAGTGAGATGCCTCTCCTCCAGCTGTTCTCGACGAGATTCGAGAGCAGGATGTGCTCTCTTGATGAAATCGGGTCCGCATCGATGTCAACGAGTCCAAGCAGACCGCAGACGAATCCCTCGATCTCGTCGCGCATTGCCTCGGCGTCAGTGTTCCAGGACAGGCTCGGTGCTGCGAGGTTTCCGATCACATTCAGAGGGACTCCTGCATCCGACCCCGGTGTGTAGATCGTCATATCGACTGCAGATCGCAGAGCACCGATGTCCTCCCCTGACAGCTCCCACCAACCGAGCCCCTTCGACCACTTTGCTGCTTCTTCCTCGGCCTCCTCCAACGGGGTTCTGCCTTCCTTTGCCGCAGCGGCCTTGTCTACCCACGGTTCGAAGTCCGTTGGCGCGAGGTCAGGGAACGTGAGAAGCAGGTTCGTCATATCCCCCTTCGGATCGATGACCAGTACAGGGATGCCGTTGCGCAGCGCCTCTTCGAGGTAGATGATCCCGAGTCCGGTCTTGCCGGACCCGGTCATGCCAACGATCACGCCATGCGTCGTGAGATCCGAGGGGTCGTACGTTGTGGGGGAGTCGGGGATGCGGTCGCCGTCATCGTTGACAGTTCCGCCGATGAAGAAGGACATGGGCAGACAGTAGGCAGGTATCAGGTTTCAGGTTTCAGGCAAGGAATCGTTTACTGTCTGTGGACCACGACCGAGCCGGAGGATTGAGATGTACAGGACGCTGCTCGCCATTGCTGCGACTTCGTTGCTTGCGGGCATCATCTTCCTCGGGAGCTTCGCCTGGTGGCTCGAGGCGCAGGTGATTGACTCGGAGAACTTCGTCGACTCAAGCGTGACCGCGCTCGAGGAGGAGAGCTCGAGGAACGCCATGGGCCAACTGATCGCAGATCAGCTCATAGACGAGTACCCGCTGTTCATCATCCTCGAGTCGAATCTCGTTGGCATGTTCGCTGATCTCCTCGCTGTTGATGCTCTTGCGGATGTTGTCCGATTCGTGGGTGTCGAGGTTCACGAGCGCATCGTCACCGGAAATCAGGATGCGATCGTCATAGACCTCCTCGACTATCGGGATCTGATCCTGGGACCGATCGAGGCGATTGCACCACGGTTGGTGGAACTCGTTCCTGATGAGTGGTTCCTGTCCATCGAGGTTCTCGAGGCTGGAGCCCTTCCCGACCTGTCCCTGTACGAGCGGTGGATCGACGTCCTTCGATTCGGGGCCATTCTCGGGGCTCTCCTTCTGACGTTCCTCGTACTGTGGTTGGCGAAACGTCGCGGAATGGCTGTCACACTCGTCGGGATCGCCGTGCTCCTTGCCGGTCTTGCATCCGCTCTACTCGTACCCGGGGGACGATGGTTGACGTTGGCCAGATTCGAAGATCCCTCGGTCGAAACCATCGTCGCCAACACCTACAACCAGTTCACCGGCTACCTGATGGTGAACGCAGCGACCTTGATCCTGGTCGGCGTCGCCGTGTTGGCGATCGGAATCGTCCTGTGGTCCGCCGAGGACGCCTAATCGGACACTTCGGAGATGAGCGGGGGTTGGCTTGAGCCGGGGAGACAGCAGGCAGTAGTACGTCCTACGTATGACGTAGTACGACCCCGAATCAGAGGGAAGACAACAGGCAGTAGTACGTCTTTACGTATGACGTAGTACGACTCCGAATCAGGTTGTCCTCCCTTCAGGGAGGACGGAAGAGCGACGGAGTCGCTGTTCAGGAGGGGGTGCGAGCCTGCTATCGCGGTACCGGTCGAAGTCAGGCGGTCCCCGGTGTGAGATGGGTTGTAGAGGGCGTGCCCCCCAACCCTCGCAGGCGCTCTCCCCCCCCGACG
>CBETWC010000226.1:0-3660 GCA_965539925.1 uncultured bacterium | reverse complement strand
CGGTGTTGGTCGGTGCCCAGAGTCCGCATGACGTCGTCTTCACCGGATCAGGCACCGAGGCAGACAACCTCGCAGTGATCGGAGCTGCTCTCGCCTCGGGCAAGAATTTGATCGTCGTGTCTTCGATCGAGCACAAGGCGGTGCTGAGGGCCGCTCATTCGCTCGAGCGATTCGACGTCCGAGTCCTTGAGCTTCCGGTGACGGCGGATGGTGTTGTCACGCTGGGGAATGACGCAGTCGTTGCAGATGATCCCGTCGGTGTCGTATCGATCATGTTGGCGAACAACGAGATCGGCACGATCCAGCCTGTGGCCGATATTGCCCGCCGCCTCAAGGATCTCGACTCGGATGTGCTGATCCACACTGACGCCGTGCAGGCGTTCAATTCCGAGGAGACAACGCTTGAGGCCACCGGGGCGGATCTCTTATCGCTCGCTTCGCACAAAGTGGGTGGACCGAAGGGAGTCGGCCTGCTTGCCCTCCGACCCGGGGTTCGTATCGACCCGATCATCCACGGCGGTGGTCAGGAGGCTGGTCGGCGGGCTGGCACCCACAACGTGGCAGGGATCGTTGCAATGGTTGCCGCAATGGAAGCCGCCCACGGCGACCGCCGAGGATTCATCGAGAGAGCCTCGGCCGAGCGCGATGCATTCGAGTCTGCGGTTGTGGCTGGGTGGTCCGGGGCAAAGGTCACGGCAGCGCGGTCCGAGCGACTCCCGCACATCAGCCATATCCGATTCCCCGGTGTGCTCGCTGAGACACTCCTCATCCGGCTCGACCAGATAGGTGTCGCTGCGGCGGCTGGCTCGGCATGCCAGTCCGGTGCGGTGGAACCGAGCCATGTACTCAAGTCGATCGGCTTCAGCGACGAGGCATCAGGGGAGTGCATCCGGTTCAGCTTCGGCTGGGACACACCCCAAGGCGAGGGATGGCGTGCCGCGCGCGCGGTGCTCGATGTCTTGGAGCAGCTCTGATGCGCGCTCTTGTCGCGATGTCAGGTGGAGTCGACAGCTCTGTGGCTGCGGCCCTGATGCTTGAACAGGGGTACGAAGTCGTTGGCGTGACGCTCAAGCAGTGGGAGGGTGCCGATGGGTCGATGCCGACCGCAGGCTGCTGCACGCTCTCGGACGCTGAGGATGCCAGGCGGGTAGCTGCCCAGCTCGATGTGCCCTACTACGTGCTCGACTACGTCGAAGAGTTCACACAGGCCGTCGTCGAACCGTTCGCGAAGGGGTATCTCCGCGGTATCACCCCTAACCCCTGCATCGAATGCAACAGAAGGGTCCGATTCTCCGCGCTCCTCGAACGAACCGAGGCACTTGGGTGCGATGTACTCGTCACCGGCCATCATGCAAGGGTGGAGAACCACGGTGGCGTGTATCGGCTCCGTCAGGCCGTCGATGGCACGAAGGACCAGTCCTATGTCCTACACATGCTCGACCAGGATGCACTATCGAAGATCAGGTTGCCTGTCGGCGAGATGACGAAGGCCGATGTCAGGGTCAAGGCAGCTGAGATGGGACTTCGCACGGCCTCCAAGCCCGATTCCCAGGACATCTGCTTCGTTGCCTCAGGCGACTATCGGGACTTCCTTGCCGAACGTCATCCCGAGGTTGCTGCACCGGGGAACGTGCTTGACACCGATGGGCAGGTTGTTGGGCAGCATCCGGGAACGGCCGGGTTCACCATCGGACAGCGGAGGGGCATCGGCGTTGCTGTCGGGTCGGTTCGCTATGTCGTTGACATCGCGCCGTCCGAACAGACCATCACCATCGGTACATACGAGGATCTCCTTACCAGTCGTTGTGTTGTCGAAGAGATGAGCTTCACGCATGAACCGCCCACCGTCGGCGACACCGTCGGTGTCAAAGTGAGATACCGCTCGGAGCCCGCAGAGGCGACAGTCATGAGCACCGGGAACCGGTGGGAGTTCTCGTTTCTCGAACCGCAGGCTCGACCTGCACCGGGCCAGTCCCTCGTCATGTACGACGGGGAGTTCGTCCTGGGCGGAGGGATCATCATCGACGACCGCTCGTCTGTCACATCTGTGCGGTAGCGTGACGCCTGGTCAGGAGGTTCCGTGACGGTTGAAGAGCGATATCGAGAGCTGCTCTCTGAGTTGCGCGAGCACAACTACCGCTATCACGTGCTCGACGCGCCGATCATCGACGACAACGCCTACGACACCATGTATCGCGAGCTCCTCGTACTCGAGGAGGAACATCCAGAACTTGTTGACGTGGCTTCGCCAACGTCGCGGGTCGGAGAACCGGTTGCGAACGCGTTCGGTGAGGTTCGACACCGTCAGCGTATGTTTTCGTTGGACAACGCCATGGATCCTGGTGAACTCGATGCTTGGCACGAACGGCTCGTCAAGGCGCTGGGTCATCCACCGGGCGCGTACTCCTGCGAGCTGAAGATCGACGGTCTTGCGGTCTCTCTCACCTATGTGGACGGGAGCCTGACGCGTGCGTCCACGCGTGGCGACGGAGTCGTCGGCGAGGACGTCACCGCCAACGTGCGCACGATCAAGTCGGTGCCGCTCGTCCTTCGGGGAGAATCGCCTGCCGTCATGGAGGTGCGGGGCGAGATCTACCTCCCTGTCCCAGAGTTCGAGGCTCTGAACCAGCGACAAGCCGACATCGGCAAGCCCCCGTACATCAACCCGCGGAATACTGCTGCCGGATCGGTGCGCCAGAAGAACCCGGCCATCACGGCGAGCCGGAACCTCGGGACCTGGATATATCAACTCGGATACATCGAAGGCGGTCCGCAGTTCGAGACGCACACCGACCAGATGGCGTGGCTCTCCGATCTCGGTCTTCGTGTGAACCCGGCCAATGCAACCGTCGGATCATTCGAAGAGGTCAGGGCGTACGTTGCCGAAGCGACCAACCTCAGACATGACCACGACTACGAGACCGATGGGATCGTCGTGAAGCTCGACTCGCTGGCAAACCAAGACGAGGTCGGGTTCACTGCCAGATCGCCCCGATGGGCCATCGCGTTCAAGCTCCCACCCGAGGAGAAGACGACGATCCTCAAGTCGATCGAGATCAACGTCGGCCGCACGGGAGCCGTCAATCCCTACGCCGTGATGGAGCCGGTGTTCGTTGGCGGTGTCACGGTGACCAACGCAACGCTCCACAACGAGGGCGAGATCCACCGAAAGGACGTACGCCCCGGTGACACGGTCATCGTACGAAGGGCGGGCGATGTCATTCCTGAGGTCGTCGGGCCGGTGAAGGAGCTTCGTCCAAGGGGACTCCGGAAGTGGCGCATGCCAGACAACTGCCCGTACTGCGGCAACCCGATCGTGCTCCCCGAAGGCCAAGCCAAGGCGCGTTGCACAGGTGGATACGCGTGTCCGAGCCGTCTTCGTGAGTACCTCTACCACTTTGCTTCCCGCGGTGCCATGGACATCGAAGGTCTCGGCTATCGCACCGTGCACTCCCTGCTCGAACTCGGCCTCATCAAGGATCCTGCCGACATCTACCGGCTCACCGAGGAGGGCCTGCTCTCGATTGAAGGATTCGGTGAGGTCTCCGCCACGAACCTGCTGGCAGCGATCGATGCATCCAAGCACCAGACCCTTGCGCGACTTGTGTTCGGGCTTGGGATCGACCACGTCGGTTCAACGGTTGCATCCCAGCTCGCACG
>CBETWC010000225.1:0-3661 GCA_965539925.1 uncultured bacterium | reverse complement strand
CTCTCTGCGTACTACCTCATTGCCCCAGCGGAGTGCTCATCGAACCTCGCACGGTTCGAGGGAGTGCGCTACGGGCATCGAACAGATGTCGAAGGCACGACGGAACAGATGATGGCTCATTCGCGGGCAGAGGGGTTCGGTCCAGAGGTGATCCGCAGGATCCTCCTCGGCACCTACGCGCTGTCGGCGGGGTACTACGACGCGTTCTATGGACAGGCCCAGAGGGTTCGGACGCTTGTTCGAAACGACTTCACTGCTGCCTATGAACAGGTCGACGCACTCATCTCCCCGACGACACCCACAACAGCCTTCGACATCGGGGAGAAGTCAGCTGATCCGATCGCCATGTACTACTCAGATCTATGCACGATCCCGTCGAACCTCGCAGGCGACCCTTCGATCTCTGTTCCGATAGCGCTCGATGAATCCGGCCTGCCGATCGGCTTCCAGATAATGGCTCCCGCCCTCGGCGAGGAAGTCATGTATCGGGTAGCTGCCGAAGTCGAGCGGCTTGCTGGCTTCACGGAGCGGGCTGCACTAGCGACTTCCGAAGTGGTGCTGCCATGACGGCCTGGGAAGCGGTCATCGGCATCGAGACGCACGTCGAGCTGTCGACGAACTCGAAGATGTTCTGCTCCTGCCCAGCAGATGTCGAGGGAACTCCGAACACGAAGTGCTGCCCCGTCTGTTTGGCACTCCCCGGTGCACTGCCCGTGCCGAATGAGAAGGCGATCGAAGGCATCGTCAAGATCGGCCTTGCACTCGATTCGACCATCAACGAGTCATCGCTGTTCTACCGCAAGAACTATTTCTACCCGGATCTGCCGAAGGGCTACCAGATCAGCCAGTACACCTTCCCCGTTTGCGAACACGGGAAGCTCGAGGTCGACATCAATGGGACTCCCAAGACGATCGGTATCACCCGTGTGCACATGGAGGAGGACACAGGTAAGAGCACTCACGTCGGTGACGGTGACGGGCGAATCCACGATGCTGATCACACGTTGCTGGATTTCAACCGTGCGGGCGTCCCCCTCGTTGAGGTGGTGACCGAGCCGGACATTCGAAGCTCAGAGGAGGCGAGGGCATACGGCGCTGAGCTGCAGCGGATCGTGCTTGCCCTCGGCGTCTCGGATGCGAAGCTCGAAGCAGGCTCGATGCGATTCGACGTGAACGTGTCTGTTCGCCCTGTCGGACGGGAGGAGTTCGGAACCCGTACCGAGACGAAGAACGTGAATTCGTTGCGATCCATGCAGCGGACGATCGACTTCGAAATCGATCGACAGATCAAGGTACTCGAAGCCGGTGGCACGATCCACCAGGAGACTCGCCACTGGAACGAGGTCACCGGAGTGACCACGTCCATGAGGACCAAGGAAGAGTCCGAGGATTACCGGTACTTCCAGGACCCGGACCTGCTCCCCCTCGAGGTCTCAAAGGAGTGGCAGGAAGAGCTGAGAGCCGAGATCCCCGAACTGCCTGCACAGCGTCGGGGGAGATACCTCGAGGCCGGCACCGATGGGGTGACCGCGGGTGTGCTCGTCGACAACGAGGCCCTTGGTGCCCTGTTCGACGAAGCCGTGGCGGCCGGAGCCTCCGGGCGCGCCGTTGCTATCTGGCTGACCGGCGAGGTTGTTGCCTATTCACGTCGCAACGAGGTCTCGGTGGCCGACACGCCGCTCACAGCGGCTCACTTGATCGAGCTGACCTCAATGGTCGACGATGGGAAGCTCTCATCCTCGGCAGCCAAGGAGGTCCTGATAGGCGTCCTCAGTGGCGAGGGCGGCCCGGCTGACGTTGCCGAGGCCAAGGACCTTCTCCAGGTGTCAGATACCTCCGCTATCGAAGCTGCCGTGGACCATGTCCTCTCTGAGAACGCCGACGCCGTTGAGAAGATCCGGTCCGGTGACATGAAGCCCTTCGGCTTCCTCACCGGACAGGTCATGCGTCAGATGGGTGGCAAGGCCGACCCCAAGGTGGTGCAGCAGATACTGCGAAGCAGAACTGAGAACTGAGTCTTTCGTTCATCGTTTGTCGTCTGTCGTTTGTCGTACTCACCCTGTATTGCGCAGCCCCGACGCCAGGCCGTTCATCGTGAGCAGGAGGGCGCGCCGCAGTTGGGGATCCGGGTCGTCCGTTGCACGCAGTCTGCGCAGGAGCGACACCTGGAGATAGCTGATCGGATCGAGGTAGCGATCGCGCACCTCAAGGGTCCTCCTGAGGGATGGATCCCGATCGACGAGCCCCGTCTGGGTGATAGCTGTCACCGCGCGGATCGTTCGTTCGTGTTCAGCAGTGATGACATTGAACACGCCAGCATGCTCATCGGGCGCCAGCGTCGCATAGTGGGCAGCGATCGCCAGGTCTGTCTTGGCGAGGGTCATCTCCACATTCGACAGGAACGTCTTGAAGAATGGCCATCTGTCGTACATGTCGGCAAGGGCGTCCTCGCCATGGGCCGCGGCTGCTGCCTCCAGACCGGTCCCGACACCGAACCACCCAGGGACGATCTGGCGGGACTGGGTCCAACCGAAGACCCAGGGAATCGCCCTGAGGCCGTCGATCGACAAGTCACCCGAGCCTGGCCGTCTGGCTGGTCGAGACCCGATGTTCATCTCTCCGAGTTCGTTCACCGGCGTTGTTGAAGTGAAGTACGGGATCAGGTCCGGGGAGTCGATCAGCGAGCGATACGCGGCGTAGGAAGCGTCCGAGACGGTCGACATCGTGGCGTCCCACCTGTCCAGCACGTCGGCTGGCTGTCGGGCGGCACGATGGAGTATTGAGGCTTGCAGCGTCGCTGCAACCGTGAGTTCGAGGTTCCGACGGGCGAGAGCAGGCAGCGCGTACTTGTCCGAGATGACCTCCCCCTGCTCGGTGATCTTGATGCGACCGTCAACGGTTCCCCACGGCTGCGCCAGGATCGCAGCCTCGGTCGGGCCACCACCGCGGCCGACCGTGCCACCCCGCCCATGAAACAGTCGCAGTTGCACACCGTGACGGCTCGCGACATCTCTGAGATCCCGTGAGGCTCGGTAGAGCCCCCATTGGCTGGTCGCGATACCCGCGTGCTTGTTTGAATCTGAATAGCCGAGCATGACCTCTTGGAGGTTGTCCCTCAGCCGAAGATGACGGCGGTAGGTATCGATGCTCAGCAGCTCGTCGAGCAGCAGACCGGCATCACGCACCTCGTCCGTCGTCTCGAACAACGGCACGAAGCTGACGCGGGCGATATTCGCGTGGGTGTCGACGAGTCCCGCCTCCCTCGCGATAACCATCGCTGCGAGGATGTCTGCCGCCCCAGTTGTCTCGGACACGATGTAGGACTCGATGACGTCGCTCCCGTACAGCGTCTGGGCCTCTCGCATCATCCGCATGGTGTCCAGCGCCCTGGCCGGCTCCCCTGTGAGCGTCACTGCTGCCGAGGAGATCGGCCGGTGCCCCTCCAACTCGTCCTTGAGCAGATCGAGTCGTTCGTTCGGGGAGAGGGTCTCGTACTCCGCTCCAACCATCGAATACAGGGCGCTGAGGGTCTCGTGGTGCTTTGAGGCGTGCTCCCGGACATCCACGACTGCGAGCCTGAAGCCGAAGGCTGCAACCAGGTGGATGAGCCGTGTCAGCTCACCGGCAGCGAGCAGGGATCCGCGATTGTGTTCCAGAGAAT
>CBETWC010000224.1:0-3707 GCA_965539925.1 uncultured bacterium | reverse complement strand
CTGCTCGGTATCAACGCACCAGAACGCGACGAGTGTTGGGGACCAGAGTCGACACTCCAGCTTGCCCGCATGGTCGAAGGCCGCGATGTGTTCCTTGTATCCGGCGAAGAAGACACCGACCAGTTCGGGCGACTGCTCCGCTATCTCTACCTCGACGATCCCGACGGCCCGGTCTTCGTGAACTCGGTGATGGTCGCGATGGGGGATGCCCTGGGTCTCTCGAACGGCCATGAGCATGAGCGAAGTTTCAAGTCGCTCGAAGCCTCGGCGTTCCAATCGGGCGCGGGGATGTGGGGCACGTTCGTGTGCGGCAATGCCGAAGGAATCAGGGCGGATCGTCCCGTGGTTCGGGTATCGAATGTCGAGTACAACCCGGACGGTCCGGACAACGAACGCCTCGATGCTGAAACCGTGACAATCGTCAACGAGGGCTATGGACGCGTGTCGATGTCGGGTTGGGTGCTTCGTGACGAGAGTTCCGTTCACCGCTTCACGTTCCCGGCTGACACCGTGTTGGCCCCGGGCGACGAGATCACCGTGGTCACCGGCTGTGAGGGTGGTCCTGCGAATGCGGTGCACTGGTGCAACGACGGTGCTGTCTGGTCGAACCAGGGAGACACCGTGATCGTTTCGGACACACTCGGCAACGCTGTCATCTGGTACTCCTACACCGGTGACCAAGCGAATGAATAAACCAGATTCCAGATTCCAGATTCCAGATGCCAGAATCCAGACTCTGCTGGCTGATAGCTGACAGCTGACAACCTACAACTTGCGGCTGACGGTCTTCATCTCCATGAAGAGACGCAGGTAGTCGGGACCGCCTGCCTTGGCGTTGCTCCCCGACATGTTGAATCCTCCAAATGGCTGGATTCCAACGAGCGCACCGGTGATCTTGCGGTTGAGGTAGAGGTTGCCTGCGTGGAAATCGCGCTTCGCACGCTCCAGCCTTGCCTCGTCTCTGGAATGCAACCCCCCGGTGAGCCCGAACTCCGTACCGTTCGCCACGTCAATCGCTTCGTCGAAGTCGGCCACGGTGATGACAGACAGCACGGGCCCGAAGATCTCATGCTGGGCCAGACGGGCGTCAGGGGAGACACCATCGAAGATCGTCGGTTCGATGTAGTAGCCGCCGTCGCGCTCGATGGCTGCACCGCCCATGACCAACTCGCCCTCATCCTTACCTGATGCGATCTCGTCCATGATGGAACGGTGTTGCGCGGCAGAGATCACGGGGCCGATGGGATAGTTCTCCACAGGTGGTCCGACACTCATCTGCGAGGCATTCTCGATGATCTTGTCCATCAGCTCATCGTGGACCGACTCGAACACGATCAACCTGCTGCATGCTGAACACTTCTGACCCTGGAATCCGAATGCAGAACGAACTGCGTCCGCGGCGGCAGCATCAAGGTCTGCCGTGTCATCCACAATGAGCGCGTCTTTGCCGCCCATCTCCATGTAGGCCCTCTTGAGCCACTTCTGGCCTTCACCCACCTTGGCCGATCGCTCCGCGATTCGGAGACCGACCTCCTTCGATCCTGTGAAGTTGATGAACCGTGTCCGAGGATGGTCCACAAGCGCATCGCCGATCGTACCTCCACCTCCTGGGAGGTAGTTCACAACACCCGGCGGCAGCCCTGCCTCCTCGAGCGCCTTCATGAAACCCCAGCCCACGAGCGGTGTGTTCGATGCCGGTTTGAGGATGACCGTGTTGCCGGCGGCGACAGGACCAACGGTCATGCCGACAAGAATCGCCAGCGGGAAGTTCCACGGAGGAATGACGACACCTGCCCCGATGGGCTGGAGCCACGATTCATTCGTCTCTCCGGGGTACTCCTCAACACGGACAGGCTCGGACATGCGGAGTGCCTCATGGGCGTAGTAGCGACAGAAGTCGATGGCCTCTGCCACATCCGCCTCTGCCTCAGCCCAGTTCTTCCCCGCTTCGAATGTCTGCCACGCCGAGAACTCGAATCGTCGCTCGGCGATGATGTCTCCGACGCGGTGGATCATGCCTGCGCGTTCTTCGGCGGTTCGTGAAGCCCATCCACCGAACGCTCCCCATGCGGCATCCATCGCCGCATCGACGTGTGACACACCGGCCGAGGCTGAAGTGCCCACGATCTGGGCGGGGTCGGCGGGATTCACCGACTCGATCGAGTTCTTCGTGTCGAGATGCTCTCCGCCGATGACGAGCAATGCTCGCTCACCAAGCGATTCGGACACGCCGTCAAGAGCAGCTTTGTATGCGGCACGTGTTTGTTCATCGGTGAAATCCGAGTATGGCTCGGAGCGGTACGGGGTCAGCACAAATCCTCCAGACACATCGCTGTCAACATGTGCAGGGTACGCATCCGACGGTTCCCAAGCGATTGCGCACCAGCGTTTCCGGCGGAGGAATCGCTGCAGGAGCCACCGGTGCGCGCCGATGAGTACGCGTGGACCAACGCGTACTTGTCATCGAAGATTCGCCCTCAGTCAGGAGACTGATCGAGGTCTGCCTCCGCGTGCTCGATGTTGAGGTGTCAAGTGCCGTGGACGGGATCAGCGGTCTCGACCAAATCGGAGCGACAGAACCAGAGGTGGTCGTGCTCGACATCGGCCTGCCCGGTCTTGACGGCTGGGAGGTACTCAGTCGCCTCAGGGAGAACCCGGAGTCGGCTGGAGTCAAAGTGTTGGTCCTCACAGCTCATGCCCAACCGGAGATGGCTGATCGGGCCGCCAAGGGCGGAGCGGACGCGTTCATGACCAAGCCCTTCCGTCCCATCGACCTGAGGGTCCAGGTGGAGAAGCTGTTGGCAAGCTGAGTGCGGTAGCTCTCAGCTCTCAGGCGTCAGGTGTCAGGAAGCTGTCAGCTACCAGCTATCAGCCAGCAACAGCGAAAGCCGAAAGCCGTCAAGCGTCAGGAAGAGGGGGAGGCTATGGCATCCCGACGCTACGGACATCGGACGTCATTACGCTTTGGTGGTGCCTACCGCTGTCCTGATCTCCAATCCTTCAGCCTCCCAATTCACCGGTGGCTTGTTCCGCGATGTTGTGGCGGAACTGTCCAAGTCATATGACCTCACGACCGAATGGCCCACGAGTCCGCTCGACGCAACGCGCGAATCGATCAAGGCCGCGGACAAGGGCATTGATGTGGTCTTCGCAATGGGAGGCGACGGGGTCGCACACCACGTTGCCAACGCCTTGGTCGGAACCGATACGGCGCTGGGATTGATCCCCGCGGGAACGACCAACGTGCTCGCACGGATCCTGGACGTGCCGCTCAAGCCACGTGCTGCGGCCAAGTCAGCGACCACCTTCAACGCCGAGCCGACACGGATGGTGCGAGTCGACGCAGAGACCGCCGCCGGGGCAACGACACGATATGCAACGTTCTCCCTCGGAATCGGGTTCGACGCCGATGTTGTATCGATCGCCGAGACGCGCCCGTATGCGAAGCTGCGCTTCGGCGGAATCCACTATGCGAGAACCGCGGTGGGCCGGCTGCTCTCCACGTGGAGGACACACAAGCCGCATCTTCGGTTGACGTGTGACGGTGACCGCTTCGATGGAGTCGTCGCCCTGACACAGGTTCACCATCCGTACACCTACTTCGGCAAGCTGCCCCTCAATCTCTCGAACGAACGATTCGATGGGGTGGCCACACTCGCGGCGAGCAACCTCGGTGTGTTCCGGTCATCTGAAATCTTCACGAGAGC
>CBETWC010000223.1:0-3724 GCA_965539925.1 uncultured bacterium | reverse complement strand
CCAAGTTCTACGAACACCATGGTTTCGTACCTGTTCCGCAGAACGCGTTCAGGCTCGTCCAGAAGATGAGCTCGATAGCGGTGGCACTCGATGCAGGAGTTGCAGGCGTGTTCGGTGCCGATCCGGTAGCTGAGGTCCCCGATCGTGACGAACGGGACCGCTAGACCTCGAGCATCCTCACAACGTCCTCGGCCAGCCGTCTGTGGCGCAGGAGGAAGAAGTGATCGGTTCCCGGGTATCGAATCGTCTCGGCTGAGATCGAATCTGCGTACTTCTCGAGTTCATCGGCGTCGATGAACTGGTCCCGTTCGCCAATGATGAACGCCCGCTTTGCTGCCACGAGGGTCTCGGGATCCGGAAGCACTGGAGTGAGGGGACTATCGACGGGTGGTGCAATGCCCACGTAGGACATCGTCGATCCGGCAATCGCCTGCCATCTGAGGGCTACGGCCGCGCCGAAGGACCAGCCCACGATCCCGACTGTCGTGTGGCAGTTGTTCGCCGCGTGCGTGATCGCTGCACTGACATCGTTCAGCTCCTCGCTGCCCATGCCATGGGTTCCCGTCGACTGGCCGACGCCACGGAAGTTGAACCGCAAGGCGGAGAAGCCCTCTGCGACCGGATGCCTGGCGATCGCGCCCAGGATCGGAGCACGCATCGTGCCGCCGTGTTCCGGGTGCGGATGACAGATGACGATGACTCCCCGCGGATCGTCTGCCCTGTCGAGAATCGCTTCGAGCTTCTGTCCATCCGGTGTTGCGAGAGTGAGATCACTCACAGCGTCGAGAACCACACGGCGGTGGCGGCCAGGATCAAGAGTCCTGCTGCAAGTGAGGCGAGGATGAGGTAGCGCGTCTGCACGCCGCAAGCGTATCGGGTCGCAGTCCCTTGCCGCGACGGCTCCCACTATCCTGTGGCCGTTGCCGTCGACTTCTTGGAGCTGTCACGTTCATGTACGACATCGCCATCATCGGTGGGGGCCCCGGTGGATACGCCGCAGCGCTCTACGCCCACAACTTCGGCCTGTCCGTCGCACTCATCGAGAAGGAACGGGTTGGTGGAACATGCCTCATCCGTGGTTGCATCCCCGCCAAGGCGTGGATCCAATCCGCTGAGGTGTACTCAACGGTCGCCCGCGCCGGAGAGTTCGGTGTCATTGCTTCCGAGCCGGAATTCGCATGGCCCAAGGCACTCGAACGGAAACAGAGAGTCGTCGATGGCCTTGTGAAGGGCCTCAGCGGCCTCCTGAAACAGCGTGGCGTCGATGTCATCGACGGGTACGGACGGATCTCGGGTGCGGGAGAAGTCACCGTCACCGTTGACGATGGCGAAGATACGCAGATCTCGGCCAGGAACATCATCCTCGCAACCGGTTCCGAAGCAGCGTCCATACCCGGCTATGAGATAGACGGCGTCAGGATCGTGACATCTGATCACGCTCTCGATTGGACGGAGCAGCCCGGCAGCGTTGCCATCATCGGTGCCGGTGTCATCGGCTGTGAGTTCGCCTCCTTCCTTGCTGAGATCGGAACCGATGTCCACCTCTTCGAGATGGAGGACCAGCTCGTTCCCGGCATGGAGCCAGAGGCTGCAAAGGTGCTCGCGCGGGAATTCCGGAAGCGAAAGATCTCGGCCCACCTCGGCGTGGGTGTGGGTCCGGCGAAGGTGTCAGACACCGGCGTGACCGTCCCATACGAGGACGAATCCGTCGACGTCGACGTCGTCCTCGTTGCTGTTGGGCGTAGACCCCTCACCGGTGACGTGGGCTTGGATGCTGCCGGGATCGAAGCTGACCGAGGGTTCATTCCTGTCGACAACACCACGATGCAGACGACTGCCGAGCACGTGTACGCCGTTGGTGACATCGTCAGCGGAACACCGCAACTCGCCCACGTTGCCTTCGCTGAGGCAATTGCCGCGGTGACCCATATCGCAACCGGCGACACCGCACCTGTCGACTACAACGCCATCCCAATGGTTGTCTATACACACCCTGAGATCGCCTGGGTCGGCCAGACCGCCGCTGGAGCGATGGCGGCCGGATACGACGTCACCTCCACCGAACACGGCATGCGCGGTGTCGGTCGAGCGATCATCCAGGGAGAGATCTCCGGGATGGTCAAGATTGTTGCCGAGACCGATGGCCCGATCATCGGTGCCACCGTGGCTGGTCCCGGTGCCGGCGAGATGATTCACGAGCTCATGTACGCGGTCGGATGGGAAGCGCTCCCGTCCGAGGCCGCTGCTTTCATCCACGCACATCCAACAGTTTCAGAAGCAATAGGCGAGACGCTCATGGCTGCGGCCGGGCGTGGCTTGCACTAAGCGTTTCGAAGAGGAGTAGCTGCATGTCCACCACGATTTCGATGCCACAACTCGGCGAGACCGTCACTGAAGGCACGATCCTTGCCTGGGTGAAGGAGATCGGTGAGTACGTTGCCGAGGACGACATCCTCGTCGAGATCTCAACGGACAAGGTCGACACGGAGATCCCTTCGCCTGCGCACGGCACCCTGACCGAGATCCTCGTGGCGGCGGGGACCACCGTCGATGTCGGGACACCTATCTGTGTGCTCAGCGGAGATGAGGAGAGCAAAGAACAAAGAGCAGAGAGCAAAGACGAAGAGCTGGAACCAGCTCTCACCGTGCCGGTGGCTGTGAGTCAAGTTGTGCCTGGGCAACAAGAGAGCCGGGAGCGGCGAGGAGTCATATCGCCGGTCGTGCGCAAGCTTGCCGCCGAGAACAATATCGATCTTGCCATGGTGCCGGGCACCGGCGACGGTGGGCGCATCACCCGCAAGGATGTGGAAGCGTTCGCGGCTTCGCAGAGTCAAGAGTCAAGAGTCAAGAGCCAAGAACCGGCAGAGGCCCCTGCCGAGTCGTCAGTCGTCAGTCGCCCATCGTCAGTCGTCGCTCCTGCGCTAGCTGGAGAGACCAGAGACATTCCCCACATTCGGTCGCTCATCGCTGAGAACATGATCGGCGCCCGCAGGATCGCCGCCCATGCGTGGACGTCGGTCGAGGTTGACTACGAGCGGGTCGCAAAGACGCGCGTTGCCAACAAGGATGCGTTCAAGGCTGCGGAAGGGTTCTCTCTGACGTACCTGCCGTTCATCGCTCGTGCAACGATGGAGGCCCTGGCAGCGTTCCCCGTCGTGAATTCGCAGTTCGATCTCGAGGGCGGGACACACACGTACCACCGGCAGGTGAATCTGGGGCTGGCGATCGACCTTGATCAGAAGGGCCTCATCGTTGCGAACATCCCCGGTACCGATTCCATGACTCTTCGAGCAATCGCTCGTTCGGTCAGGTCAACGGCCGATGCTGCGCATGCGAACAGGCTCGGGCCCGATGATCTGCACGGGTTCACGTTCACGATTACGAATCCGGGGCCGTTCGGATCGTTCATGTCGGCACCGATCATCCCTCCACCGAACGCAGGGATCCTGTCCACGGACACGGTCGTGAAGCGCCCGGTCGTCGTCGAGATGCCAGACGGCTCGGACGGGATCGCCATTCACCACATCGGCTATCTCGGCCTCAGCTGGGATCACAGGGTGTTCGATGGATCCACGGCCGTGCTGTTCCTCCGCCGCATCAAGGAGAACCTCGAGACGTGGGATTGGGAACAGGAACTCAGGTGACGTCGGGCGTTCTGCGGAATCGCTGGCTCGGCCGCGTCTCATACGAGGAGGCCTGGGACCTACAACGTGCGATCTGGGAA
>CBETWC010000222.1:0-3728 GCA_965539925.1 uncultured bacterium | reverse complement strand
CACCACCGACAGGTAGCCATCGTCTCCGTAAAGGACACCGATGCGCTCACAGAGATCCATGTATATGTCGATCTCGCCACGCGACTCAAAAAGCGGCTCCATCGGCGGAACACGCAGCGTCACTGCATCGATGTAGGCATCGGACGCCGAGGACGGCCCTTCATACTTCTCAATCGTCGCGGCTGGGAGAACGACGTCGGCGAAGTAGTCTGCCGTCTCGGAAAGCCATGGGCTTATGACCGTGACGTGCTTGAACTTGTGGTACGAATCGAGGAATTCCTGCTGTGACGGAAATGCCGCAAGCGGATTCACCATGTGAAGGATCGCTACCTCCGGCAGCTCCTCGACCCCGTAGCGGTCCGGATCGTTCATCACCCGTGCGATCATTCCGGGGAACCCGGTGTTGATCGGGAAGTACTTGCTGTTATTCAGGAAGAAGTCGTATGGCGGATCCTCAACAGTGAACTTCTCGAATTTCGCGTAGTTCTTATAGATCTTCCACGTGAAGTCTGAGAGCTGGCCTCCGGCCGCACCGATCGCACCGACCATCATCGACACCATCGTCATCGCCCTAGCTATCTGGAATCCGAGCTCCTGCTGGGCGACGTGGTAGGCCATGATGCCAACCGGTCGATACGGAACCTCAACACCGTCGACGACGATCGTCGATCCGATCTTCGCCTCACGTCCGAAGGTCTCGGCCATGGTACGGATCTCTCCTGCCGTGAGGCCGGTGATCTCAGATGCCCATTCAGGCGTCGAATCTGCGACGTGCTCGACAAAGAGCGTGAACCCTGTCTTGACGATCTCGCCGCCTACCTCGAACTGGCCCTCCAGCGCAGGACTCTCCGCTTCGCCGAACGGCACGGCCTGTTCGGTCGCCTCGTCCCAGACGAGTCCGACGTCAGTGGCTTCCTCGCCTTCGCCCATCGTTACCTTGGCGATCATGCCATCGCTCTTGACGAGCATTGCTGCGTTCGTGTGCTTCTTGAGATACGGCTTGTCGAGGTGTCCGAGACTGATCAGTTCGTGACACAACGAGAGAGCGAGCGCCAGGTCTGTGCCGGGCCTGATCGGTAGCCATGTGTCAGCGAATGGACCGGCCGAGCGGAGTCGCGGATCGAGATGGGTGATCTTCATCCCACGTTCGCGCGCCTTGACCATGTGACGGGGCCAGGTCAGCCAACAGAACTTGTTGCCACCTGCATTGGTGATGTTCCATCCCCAGGACAGCATGTAGTTGTTGTACTTGAAGTCAGGATGCAGAACCGCATGTGTTCCAATTGTGTACTCGAGAGCGCGGTAACCAGCGTCCGAGCAGTAGGCACCATGCCCGACCTTCGAGATGCCCGTGGACTTAACGAACGCGTCGTCATAGAAGTCCTTCGCCTTGCTCCGGCCCTTTTGCCAGAGCACGAGCTTGGGGTTGCGCGCTCTGACCTCATTGACGTTCTCAGCGACGATGTCGAGAGCCTCGTCCCACGAAGCCCTACGCCATTCACCCGTGACACCTTTGCCATTGGTACGAATGAGGGGCCACTTGACTCTGTTGGGGTCGTAGACAGCTTGGATCTGTGCCTGGCCCTTCGGGCACAACGTGCCCACATTGCGAGGATTCGTCGGATTGCCTTCGAATTTCACGACACGACCGTCGATGCGGCGTGCGATCATCCCGCAGTCCTGCTTGCCGATCCAGCACGTTGTCGCGATGAAGTCCTCGACGGCCCCCTCGGCGGCGACAGTCTCCGCGGCGGCCACGCCCTCGAGCGACTTGAACAGGAACGTATTGGCGACTGCCGCAGTGCCTGCCACTGCTGCGGTTCCTTGGACGAAAGCTCTGCGGGTAACCTTCGGCATCCCGAGAAACGTATTGGACATCCCTACTCCTTCACGGTCAAGGCGCATTGCCGCCGGGCGCTCGCCAATCCGGGCAACCCATGAATGCTGACGAACTGGGGTTGCCCGGACGCGACGAACAACGGCGGGAGTGCGTGCCGTCGGACGATTCGATGTTGTTGGTCCAGCATCCACTCCATGAGACACCATGTCGATGACGATGCCTAGCGGGGAAATCCCGCATTCTTGTCAGAAGAATCCCGGCTACTTAGCCGAGGATCTGTGGGGAAAACCCCTACAAACCGCGCGGCCGGGCGTTAACCCAAGAGGTCCAGTTCGAGAGCGACATGCACCAGTTCCGCGCGGCTCACGATCTCGAGCTTGCCCATCAGCCGAGCTTTGTACGTCTCAATCGTCTTCACGCTCAGAAACGTGAGTTCCGCTATCTCACCGTTGCTGTGGCCAAGTGCAAGAAGCCTGAACACTTGGCTCTCTCTTTCGCTGAGGGAGGCGTAGCGCCGTTCGACCAGGTTGCTGGTTCTCCGCGTACTTGCGTCATCAGTAGTCAAAGAGTTGCGCGCCAACGCTTGGGCATGGTGTGGATGGATGAAGATGCCTCCATCATTGACGACGTGTATCGCCGACAAGAGTTCTTCGCTCGCTGCCTGTTTGAGTATGTATCCCGATCCGCCCGAGGAGAGGACATGTTTGAGGTATCCGATGTCGTCGTGCATCGTGAGGATCAGAACCTTCGTGTCGGGGAGTTCCCGGCGAATGTTGCCTAGAGCCTCAAGACCGCCACAGTTCGGCATGTTGATGTCCATCAAGATGATGTCTGGTCGAAGAGCCAACGCCTTCTCTTGACATTCCACACCGTCAGCCGCCTCGCCGACCACGGCGATGTCAGGCTCCGCATCCAGAAGAGCGACCAAGCCCGCACGAAGAACTGAGTGATCGTCTGCAAGCATGATGCGAATCGCGGAACTCATGTTGGGATTTCCACATAGACCGTGGAGCCACCGCCGCTGGACTCAATCACGAACGCACCATCGAGAAGTTCGGCTCGTTCCTGCATCGCGTGCATCCCGACACTCGTTCGATCCCTTCGAACTGCTTCAGGCTCAAATCCCGAGCCGTCGTCCTCGATGATGACGCGCACAGATCCGGGACGTTGCATGAGTACGACGCTCACATTGCTCGCCGAACTGTGCCGTGCGGCATTCGTCATGGCCTCCTGGACGATCCTGTAGAGCGCGATCTCCACCGGCTGATCGAGCCTCGTGGAGAGGTTGCCGTGTACCTGAGCAGAGATCCCTGGGTAGCGAAGAGCGAAATCTTCCGCATACCTCTCCATGGCAGGTACCAATCCGAGATCGTCGAGAGCGCTGGGACGCAATTCGCGCGACAACTCTCGGACCTGAGTCAACGTCTCGCCAGCGAGGAGTTGAAGCTCCCGGCTCTTGGATGCGGCCTCTTCTTCTGTCATGCGGTCCAGAACCGTGATACCGACCATGAGCGAGCTGAGGGACTGGCCGATCGTGTCATGCAGTTCTCGAGAGATGCGTTTCCGCTCTTCTTCTTGCGCCGTGATCAACTTCTCGAGGAGACGCGTGCGGGCGGCTTCGGTATCAGCGATTGTAGCTCTGTTCGATTCGAGGTCATCCACCATCTGGTTGAAGGCGACCGACAGCATGCCGATCTCGTCCTCGGCGCCATAGGTGGATCGAGCGGTCAAGTCTCCCTCTCCCACTCGACGAGTCGTTTCAACGAGGGAAAGAATCGGGCGCGTCAGCAACCAAGTGAGGAAACTCGCCGCGGCGACACCAACGATCGCCACGAATACCGTGGTAATCAGCATTTGTGTAGTGACCCCATTGACGACTCCCAACAGT
>CBETWC010000221.1:0-3729 GCA_965539925.1 uncultured bacterium | reverse complement strand
CGGCGATCACGTGGCAGATGGTCGCGTTCGCGATCTTCAGCCTCACTGTCGCCCGCATGGTGCCGGTTGCCCTGGCTCTGGTGGGCACGGGGCTGCGGCGGCCGACGGCGATGTACCTCGGATGGTTCGGTCCACGAGGTCTTGCCTCTCTCGTGTTTGCTGGAACCGTTGTCCTCGAATCCAGTTCTGAGCACGCCACCGCCATCGTCGCAGTCGTCTCCACCGCCGTTGCCATGAGTGTTGTTGCTCACGGGGCTACTGCTGTGCCATGGTCGCGGATGTACGCCGGATGGTTCCAACGCACGACGATGGAGGAGGAAGCCATGCCCGAATCCAAGGAGATCGAGCACATGCCTGCTCGCAAGAGGATCTCCTTCGAGCGCGAGCACAGATAGGAGCTCGCGGTCGTGCCAACATTGTCCATCTCATGTATCGTGTTGCTCCAAATGTCTCCTCGTGGTAGGGAAACCCTGTGGCCGGTGGCTCGTCGTTCTTGAGTTCGATTCGGCAGAGCCTCTTCGGTAGCAACACCCAGAAGGATCTCGGCTCGTTCATCGGCGTCTTCACGCCGTCGATCCTCACGATCCTTGGTGTCATCCTCTTCCTCAGGACGGGTTGGGTCGTCGGGAGCGTCGGCCTGTTCAAGGCCGTCTTGATCGTTGTGATTGCGAACGCTGTAACACTCGCAACGGCTCTGTCGATCTCAGCCATCGCGACGAACATGAAGGTCGGGGCGGGCGGTGGCTACTACATCATCTCGCGAAGCCTCGGGATCGAGGTAGGCACAGCGATCGGCATCCCACTGTATCTCGCGATGACGTTCTCTGTAACGCTGTACGCGTTCGGCCTCGCTGAGAGCCTCGGTGTCGTTTGGGACAATGTTCCCCAGAGGCCTGTCGCGGCGCTCACGGTCCTCGCCGTGGCCCTGCTCGCAGCGAGGGGGGCGGGAGTTGCTCTCCGTCTTCAGCTCCCGATCATGGTTGGCATTGTCCTGGCACTTGTCGCTCTGGTGCTGGGTGCCGCGGGCAGTACCGGTGATCCTTCAGTCCTACCGGGCTCTGCCGGGGGAGGTGGGGACTTCTGGGTGGTCTTCGCGGTCTTCTTTCCTGCAGTGACAGGCATCATGGCGGGCGTCAGCCTGTCCGGAGATCTCAAGGACCCCAGTCGAGCGATCCCGATCGGGAGCATCGCGGCCGTCCTCACCGGATTCGTCATCTACATGGCGGTGCCGGTCGTATTGGCTGCAGCAGCAACGCCTGAAGAGCTTCTGACCAACAACCTCATCTGGTTCGACATTGCAGGACCATTCTCCTTCTTCGTCCTGTGGGGGCTGTGGGGCGCGATCTTCGCGTCTGCCGTTGGGAGCATCCTGGCTGCACCGCGAATGCTTGGCGCCATGGTTGACGACCGCATCCTGCCGAAGATCCTTGGCAAAGCGGTCCCACGTGTGAAGGGCCCCGGCGTTCCGCTGCTGGTGAGCGCCGCTCTCGCGCTTGCCGCCATCGCACTTGGCGACTTGGACACCATCGCACCACTCCTGACGATGTTCTTCCTCACGACATACGGGACCGTCAATCTGGTCGCTGGCCTCGAGCAACTGACGGGTGACCCGTCGTATCGGCCCACGATGCGGGTTCCATGGTGGATCTCCATCAGCGCCGCGCTCGCGTGCTTCTACGTGATGTTCCTCATCAATCCGGTGGTATTGGTCATTGCGGTCGTGTTCGAAGCAGCCGTGTATGTGGTGATGCGCAGGCGTGCAATGACAGCGCCATGGGGAGACCTCCGGCGAGGTGCGCTGCTATCGCTGGTGCGGTCCACGGTGATTCGGCTCCGCACCATGCCAGCGGATCCGCGGAACTGGCGCCCGAACATCCTCCTGTTCGTTGGCGATGTCGACAAGCGACCCGACCTGGCACGATTCGGCGGGTGGCTGGTTCAGGACAGGGGGATCCTGACCGTGTCCAAGATGCTTGTCGGCTCAATCGAGGACCTCGTCGAGGAGAGGGACGCAACGAAGACCATGCTGGCGAGCCAACTCGAGGATGTGGAAGTGATCGGCTTCCCCGAGGTCGACATTGTCCGAGACTTCGAGAGCGGTGTGATCTCGATTGCCCAATCGAACGGCATCGCGGGTCTGGAATCCAACACGGTGATGTTTGGATGGAGCGACAAGGAGGATCGAAGGATCTCAACGCTTCGCCTGATCGAGCAGTTGGCCCATCTCGGGAAGTCGGCGATCATCGGCCGCATCGATTCACACGGGTGGAACGTGGATCGGCGGCAGATCCATGTGTGGTGGGGCGGCTTGAAGCAGAACGGCGACATGCTGGTGCTGTTCGCCCATCTTCTGTCACAGAACCCCGCATGGCGAAACTCTGAGATCGTGATCAACAGCATCGCCACCAACGAGATGACCCACAACCGCAACAAGCGGCTGCTCGAGCAGTTGACCGGTGCTGCTCGCATCGACGCTGCGATCAACGTGATCCTGATACCTGACAACACCGGGGTCCAGGAGGTGATCCGCAGCCGCTCGAAGAACGCCGATGTGGTCCTGCTCGGTCTGCGTGCCACGGAACCAGGTTCCGAAGGTGCCTATGCCGAGCGCATGGCAACTCTCATGGAGGGCCTACCGACCGTTCTCTTTGTTCGAAATGCTGGAGCCTTCCGAGGACAGCTCCTTGGGAGCACATCGGAGGGTGAGCCGAATCGGGTGGTGTGACTCCAGATTCGAGGCTCTTGGGAATCAAGCGGGGTTGGCTGGAGCCGGGGAGACAACGGGCAGTACTACGTCCTACGTATGACGTAGTACGACCCCGGATCAGGGGGGATTCCTTGTCTGCAAGGCCAACCCTGGCCACCGTTGTTGATTGGGCGTCAGGCTCGCACGCAGAGCCGCGAGCGATCCGAAGGAATCGTGCGTCGGCACATAGATACACCACGCAACCAACCGATACAAGACCTCCGAGTCGTACTACGTCATTCGTACGACGTACTACGTTCCGAGGTCGATGCATCGGTACGGGTCTCCCAAAGCAGCGCGCTGATCCTGCCCGTCCTTGTCCGGCCACATGGATATGGCCCGTTCCGCCATTGCGGTGATGGTGAGTGAGGGATTGACACCGAGATTCGCGCCGATGGCGGCTCCGTCGATGATGTGAAGACCTTCATGGCCGAACACGCGGTGGTAGGCATCGACGACACCGACGTCAGCGTCCTTCCCGATCGTGGCGCCGCCGAGGATGTGCGCGGTGAGCGGAGTGTCGAACAGCACTTCGTTGATCGATGAGAACCCGATGCCATCGATCTCTTCCGCCGTGAGTCGCGCTGCTTCGTTGGCGATAGGGATGTAGGTCGGGTTTGGTTCACCCTCCCCCTGGGTCGACGACAGCTTCGTTCTGAACCATCCCTTCTTACGAAGGAGCCGGATGCTGTTGTCCTTGGTCTGCATTACCAACAGGATGATGCCCCGTTCAGACCAGTGCCACACCGATAGCGATCGAAGGAACTTGACCGGATGTCGCACGATGTTCGCGAGGAAGCGCAGCTGGCGGGGCATTCCGTCGCCACCGTCGGTGAGAAGGATGCCGAGCAAGCCGAGAGCGTTCGAGCCTTTCCCGTAGCGCACGGGCTCTATGTGCGTGTCATCTGTTGGATGGATCGACGACGTGATGGCGATCCCTTCGCTGTAGTCGATCTCCCTCGACTTCGCTACAGACCCGACGA
>CBETWC010000220.1:0-3753 GCA_965539925.1 uncultured bacterium | reverse complement strand
CGAGCAACGACAGCGGGATCCTCTTTGCTGATGCGCCGAAGAGGAGCAAGGGGATGACCGTGACGAGTCCTGCTCCGACGAAGAACGCCATGGCAGCGGGTGACGAGGCAAAAGTCGTGCCGGTTGGCTCGGCGACGATCACGAGGACGAAGAGTGCAGGGATGAACAGGACTGCCGTCTCCCCGAACAGTGATACGACGGGTGGCGGTGTGACGTCACGTTTCTTGAGAAGGCCATAGGTGCCGAACGAGAATGCGAGAGTGAGCGAGATCCACGGAGGAACCCCGGCCAGCAAGCCCATCACTGACACGCCCAGTGTTGCGACGGCGACGGCAACCCACTGGAGAGGTCTCAAACGTTCGTGCAGCACGACCACTCCGAGGGCTACGGACACCAGCGGGTTGATGAAGTACCCGAGAGAAGCTTCGACGATGTGTCCGTTCGTCACTGCCCACACGTATGTCCCCCAGTTGATCGTGAGCAGCACTGCTGCAGCAACTGTTGTGAGGCGAGGCTTCCAGCTGGCGTATCCCCTCGCGAACACCGCCCACTGACGTCTCACGGTGACGATCAGAACCAGTATCGGGACGGACCATACGATCCTGTGCAGGAGCAGAGAAATGGCATCCGTCGCCACAAGGTTCCAGAAGATCGGGGTCAGGCCCCAGAACACATATGCAGCGATGCCGAACCAGACTCCGCGGCGTAGCTCCAATGTGCCTCCTCGACCTCGGACCGATGAGAGTAGCCGCCGGTCCGAGACCTGGCGTCTGTCACCCGAATTGTCACAGGGCAGCGATAGGTTGCCTCTATGACCACCGTGTTTGCTGCCCAGCACATCCCTCCGGGACCAAGACGACGCCACCAGGCGAGGGTCGAGAAGTTCTCGGCTGACATCGGGCTCCTTGAGCAACTCGATGGACTTTCGGTCTCCGACGAGGATGTGCCTGAAGTCGTTCTATCGGTGTGCTCCTCGTTCGGGGTCGAAGCACCAAGGCTGAAGTTCCACGCACGGAGATCGCCATACACCGGCGCTACGGAGCAACCGCGATGGCTGCTTGTGGTGATCCACGGAGAAGACAGGGTCAGCCGCATAGAGAGCGGAATGGCCGGATCCGTTCCTGCCTTTGGGGCGATTCGGCTCGGGCGGACGACAACGCTCATGACCTTGGCTCACGAGCTTGGCCACCACCTTGTGTTTGCTTTGGATCCACACTCGACACCATCGCATGGAAAGCGATGGGTGAACCGGTTCGATGGAGCCGCCAGGGAGATCGCCCGTCTGATCTAGCGGCGACTGGCCCCGAGCAGCTTGTGGCGTGATTATCTACTGTGGGCGCATGATCCTCGTCCTGGTGGCTGCCTTCAACGAAGAACTCGGCTTGGCCGAGGTGATCCCCCGTGTGCCGTCGTCGATTGCAGGGCATGCTGTTGAAATGCTTGTACTCAGCGACGGGTCGACGGATCGAACCGCCGATGTTGCACGCGGATTCGGATGCAGGGTCATCGAGTTCAACGACAATCGTGGGAAGGGTGCGGTGTTGAAGTCGGGCCTCGAGGCGATCAAAGGAGAGTCGTATGACGCCCTCGTATTCATGGACGCCGATGGCCAGCACGATCCGGCGCAACTGACCGAGATAACCGGGCCGATACTCGACGGATCTGCAGATCTTGTCATCGGATCCCGATACAAGGATGGGCTGGGGAGGGAGCATGCACCGTGGAACCGATACCTGGTTCGGTGCGCCACGCACGCTGTCCTCGATCTCGTTCTCTCCCCTGACATCACCGATCCGTACTGCGGATACCGCGCCCTGACCCAGGACGCAGCGCGGTGCATCGAACTGCATGGGGATCGGTATGAGAGCGAGCTTGAGATGTTGTTCTGCGCCGAGAGAGGTGGCCTCAGGGTTGTTGAGGTGCCGATCCCGAAGCTGTACGGGCCGAATACGTCGAAGATGGGGAGCCGCTATGGTGCTGCCTTCGGTCGGATCGACGTTGTTGCACGGTATGCGTACACGATTCTGCGCGAGACAACTCGTCTGGCTCTTGACAGAAAGCCCAGGTCAAAGGACAAGATTCCGTCGTGAGCGGCACATCCCCACACGAGCACGCTGAGGAGCTCCTCACTGACTTTGCCCACCTCGTGGAGACAGACACGCTCATCGGGAGTGCAGGTGAGTTTCTGGAAGAAGCCGATGCCCTGGTCGAGTCGGTGTATCGGTCAGGCGTGGTCCCTTCTCCGCCCGACCCTTTCAAGGGTCGGACACCCGAGCCTGAGCAGGATCCAGACCTCTTCTACACGATGTTCTGGCGCATGTTCGACAAGACCCCCGCATCGATGGTCCAGTCCTTCGCCATACCTCTGCGTCGCATCCTTGCGAAGAAGATCTTCAGGCACTGCGGCGAAGGCGTCATCTTCCATCACAACGTCCTGTTCTCCAAGGGATCCAACGTGTCCGTGGGGGATCACTCACTCATCAATCGCTATGTGATGCTCGACGACCGTGCCGAATTGACCATCGGTGCATTCGTGATGGTTGCAGCGGGCGTGACGATCGAGACCCACACGCATCCGTTCGATGACTTCTCGCTTCCCATCGCCTACGGCGGTCGATCAGGCCTCCCCGTCAACGTTGGTGACAACTCAGTCCTCGGCTACAACACCGTGCTCATGGCTGGGGTGAATGTCGGATACCGGTGCATCGTCGGAGCGAACTCGGTCGTCACCAAGGACATCCCTGACTACACGGTCGCCGGCGGCGTCCCGGCGAAGCCGATCAAGCAGTATCTCCCACCCGAATCCGGTCAGATCTGGCAGCCGTCCGATGGCAGACCCGCGGGGGTATAGGGGCTCGCTTCCAGAGCAGGAGCTGAAATTTGAGGTCCAGTCGGGAAGACCGGACGACCGGGAGGGTTCCGCGAAGCGGGACCCTCCCAGTCGAATAGGCTTGTATCGCGGGTGACCTTCTCCCTACGCTGCGTGTGCAAGGAAAGGAAGACCCATGCATTTTGGACGGATTACTACTGTCGTCGGCTCTGTTCTGGCGATCATCGGACTGGGGCTGAAGTCGGCCAGTTCTGGAGGAGAAGACCTCCTTCCGACACTGAGTCAGGCGAACCCTGCATTCCCGGATGGCTTCGATCGGATTCTCACGGCCATGTGGAACGACAACGTGGCCGGTACGGGCATCTTCTTGATTGCCCTTGTTGCCGTGCTCGGGCTGTCGCTTGTCCCTGACCTCAAAGAGGCCCTGTCGAGGATGAACGGACTCGCCGTCGCGGTGCTCGGTGTCGTCATGATGGTCGTCGGCATCATCGCCATAGGCGGTGCAGGCGACGATGCGAGCACATTGGAAGCAGGCTTCGCCCAGGCGCATGCGGGTGCGCTCATACCGGAGGCCTACACGGTCTCGATCAGTGTTGGCTGGTATCTGCTTGCGCTTGCTGGCGCAATTGCAGCCATCGGTGGAGTGCTCGCCCTGATCGCTCGGCCAGACGAGAACGCGATGTCCGACTGAGGAAGAGCAGAGAGCAAAGAGCAGAGAGCAGAGAGCAGAGAGCAAAGAACAAAGAACAAAGAACTTAGATTATTGGTTGACCGCCTCCGTTGTGGGCGGTCTACTTGTTGTGAGGCCCGCGGTCTTGTCTCTCTTGGCCCAGTAGCGACGGGCCCACAGTGGACGGACATCGCGGATTGGTTCATCGAGCTGCGATGCCCAGTCGGACACGACAGTCATGTGATGGTCCCAC
>CBETWC010000219.1:0-3883 GCA_965539925.1 uncultured bacterium | reverse complement strand
TCAGGCGTCAGGCGTCAGGCGTCAGGCGTCAGGCGTCAGGCAGAACAATGAGCTCAGTCGTCTTGGTTCTCTGTACTTGGTTCTTGATTCTGGGATGCATCGTCATAGGAGAACTCATATACCACTTCGTAGTGGTCGACGAAGTTGGAGATGAGGGCTGTGGCAAGGGCCGCGACCGGCAACGCGACGAACGCTCCGAGCGGACCGGCGATGGCACCACCAGCCAGTGCCCCTCCGAATGCCACTGCGCCGTTCAGGGTCATCGTCTTGGAAGAGAGCTTCGGACTCAGCCAGTAGTTCTCGACCTGCTGATAGACAAGCGCGTAGGCGAGAACGATCAAGGCAGGAACCAGGCCCGCAATACCGAGTGTCACGGCGATCGGTATCGCAGATCCGAGGTACGTGCCGATGGCAGGGATGAACGCCGCAATGAACCCGGCAATGAGTGAGAGCGGAACGGACAGGCCAACCGGCACACCGACCAGAACCATCGTGATGAAGAAGCCGAATCCGTTGATAACCATGAGCAGCATGCGGGAGTAGAAGTAGCCCCCGGTCTGGATGACTGCTTGATTCCACGTCCAGCCAACGCGCTGCTGGTTCTCTGGACGAATCAAACCGAGGACTGTGCGCTGCAACCGCGCGGCGTCAGCCGTGAAGTAGAACGTGAACATGGCGATCGTCGCGATATCGAAGACGAAACCGAGGCCAGAGCTTGCCGCACCAAGGATGCTCGACAGGCCCCCGTTCTGGACCCACTCGATCATCTTCTCATCGAGGTCTTCGGTCCACTCGCCTCCAGATACCGTATCCGATACCACGATGCCGAACGTGTCCTCGAGCCACTGGGCGCTATTGGCAGCCCACTCGGAGGCATGCGCGCCGATGGATTGGGCCAGATCGACGAGCGCGGGGATCAACACCAGAAGCATCAGCAAGAGGACGGCGATCCCTGCCAAATAGATCACACCAACCGCAGCGCCACGCTTCCAACCGTACTTCGAGGTGAGCCTGAGGACCGCTGGCTGAAGGGCGAGGCTGAAGAAGAAGGACAGGGCGAGCATCACAAGGAGATGGCTTGCTTCGCCGATGATCCAGAGCGTCAGCATCGTGACGAGGATCGCTCCGATGATCCGCCACACAGACTTGATGTCGATTCCTATCGTCACCGAGCGCTCCCGCTGACCCTCCGCTGACTCCTGAGATTGGCTGTTCTGATCCACGAGGGCTTTCTTGTCGAGGTGTACCCGAGCATCGTAGTCGACCACTTCGAAGCTATCTGATTGGGCCGACGTAGGCTGAAAAGTGGCAGCCGCACCGTCGCATCAAGGGAAGGCACGAGTCGACGGTGCGGCTGGATCTGAAAAAATGCTGTCAACCGGCGTCTGCAACCACTCCTTCTGCCAGTTCGCCATCAGCGTCTTCGCCGACAGCAGCTCTTGAGGGGCGGTTGAGCACTGCCTGGGCCGCTGCAAGTCGTGCAACGGGGACTCTCAGCGGGGAGCAGCTGACGTAGTCAAGACCGATCTCGTCACAGAGGGCTATTGAGGCCGGATCTCCACCGTGCTCACCACAGATCCCAACGTGGATGTTCGGCCGAGTTGCTCGCCCGGCTTCGACCGCTGATCGAATCAGTGCTCCGACGCCATCGCGATCGAGCGTATTGAACGGGTTCGTAGTGAGCACGCCAAAGCGCAGATAATCGATGAGGAACGCCTTCTCTGCGTCATCCCTGCTGATTCCGAACGTCATCTGGGTGAGATCATTGGTGCCGAATGAGAAGAACTCCGCAGTCTTGGCGATCTCCCCTGCGGTGACTGCAGCTCGCGGTGTCTCGATCATCGTGCCGAACTCCCAGTCGACTTCCTCAGCTCTGTCGCCGAGGACCTCGAGCACCACGCGATCGACGATCTTCTTGAGGGGAGTGAGTTCAGCAGTGTGGCTGATGAGGGGGATCATGATCCCCGGCTTCGGGGTACCTCCCTCATCGAGTATGAGAGCAACGGCCTCGAATAGGGCTCGGACCTGCATCTCTGGCAGTTCCGGGATCAGGATGCCGAGTCGCACACCACGAAGTCCGAGCATCGGATTCGATTCGTGGAGCGCATCAACCTTCCGGAGCATCGTTTCTGTCTCTTCGATCTCGCGCACGAGAGCGTTCACCTCGGCGAGATCCCCTGCGTTCATGAGTCGGATCTTGAGGTCGGTGGAGTGTCGAACCAGGTCATCGACATTGGGCAGGAACTCGTGCAGAGGAGGATCGAGCAGGCGGATGATCACCCGCTTGTTGTCCATGGCCCTGAACAGTCCAGCGAAGTCTGATCGCTGCAGTGGGAGGAGTTCCGCGAGCGCTTCATCTCTCTCGCTGTCCTGGGTCGCCATGATCATCCGTTGCATGATCGGTAGCCGATCAGTGGCAAAGAACATGTGCTCGGTGCGGCAGAGGCCGATTCCATTGGCACCGAACTTGGCCGCACGCTCTGCGTCGGCCGGATAGTCAGCGTTTGTCCACACGTCGAGGTCACGGACATCGTCTGCCCACGTGAGGAGGCTCATCAGCCATGGATCTTCTATGTCGGGAAGCTCGGTATCGATCGTATCGGCGAACACCTCACCGGTCGTTCCGTCGATGGAGATCCAATCTCCCTCGTTCAGAACGGTTGCACCGACCGTCATCGTGCGAGCCTCGAGATCGAGGATGATCTCCTTTGCCCCGACCACTGCAGGCTTCCCGAATTGGCGAGCAACGAGTGCAGCATGGCTTGTGCGGCCGCCGCTCGATGTGAGCACACCAGCTGAGGCCAGCATCCCGTGGACGTCGTCCGGCTTCGTTTCGGGGCGCACGAGGATGACAGGGTCGTCCCCGTCGCTTGCCCAACGTTCCGCGAGGTCGGCATCCAACGCAACGATTCCAACGGCAGCCCCAGGCGACACATTGAGGCCCTGCGTCAGGAGGCGATCATGGGCAATCGCCTCTTCCTTGGCTGATGCAGCGAACTGGGGATGGAGGAAGAACTCGACCTGCTCCGGTGTGACTCGTTGAAGTGCCTCGTCCTTTGTGAGGATGCCGTCCGACACGAGATCTACGGCGATACGGACAGCGGATTGGGCCGTCCGCTTGCCGTTGCGAGTCTGGAGAAGCCACAGCTTCCCTGACTCGATGGTGAATTCGATGTCCTGCATGTCGCGGTGATGGCGCTCGAGCATCTTCGCGTACTGCTCGAGTTCGCTGTGGAGTTCTGGCATCTCGCGCTGGAGGTCCGCGATTGTGTTGGTGGGGCGGATTCCTGCAACGACGTCCTCACCCTGCGCGTTGATGAGGAAGTCACCCTCGATGTTCGGTGTTCCCGTTGTAGCGCTCCGCGAAACAGCTACACCGGTAGCAGAGCTGTTCCCCAAATTGCCGAAGACCATCGTTTGCACGTTGACAGCGGTTCCCAGATCGTTGGGGATGCCGGATGCCGTCCGGTATGAGATCGCGCGCTTCCCGTTCCAGGACCTGAAGACGGCAGCAACTGCCATCGTGAGCTGCTCCATTGGATCGGCGGGGAAGGCTCGTCCAGTGTGGTTCCGGAAGATCTTCTTGAATCGCGACACGATGTCTTTGAGGTCTGCCTCGGTGAGTTCACTGTCGCTGGTGACGCCGAGTGCACCGCGAGCGATTGCGAGCGCCTCCTCGAAGGGTTCCCCCGGAATCCCCATGACCACAGTCGAGAACATCTGGATCAGGCGACGGTAGGAGTCGAGAGCGAAGTGCCTGTCGTCGAAGATCTTCGCCATGCCATCTGTGACCTCATCATTGAGGCCGATATTGAGCACGGTGTCCATCATGCCCGGCATCGAGAACTTCGCTCCACTTCGACATGAGACAAGGAGCGGGTTC
>CBETWC010000218.1:0-3919 GCA_965539925.1 uncultured bacterium | reverse complement strand
CACCCCCTCCTGAACATCGACTTCGTCGCTGTTCCGTCCTCCCTGAAGGGAGGACGATGCTCTAGGGGCGACTCACGGGGTTGATCACGAGGGCGTACGTTTCGGGCACGTCGGCGATGAAGGGGCACTTCTCGAGTCCCACACAGGACGTCCCGCACGCGACGCCTGAGCACGCGACTGTCTCCTCGATCGATTGGGGTTCGGAACCGGCGAGCTTCCCCTTCGCCACAAGGACCGAGATCATGCCATCGAGTGCAGCCTCGGAAACACCGACCTTGAGCGCAAGGTTGGTTGATCGGATCGGTCCCCTGGCCTCGCGGAGTTCGTCGAGGACACGGTCGAGGATTGTCATCCGAGGCCCAGAAACTGGCCACCCTGGAACACGGCAACCGCGAACACCCATGCGATCAGCGATTGACCGATCACGCTGAACCACATCCATCGGGTGCCTACCTCATGACGGATCGCGCCGACTGCGGCTATACACGGCGTGTAGAGCAGCACGAACACCATGAACGCGAGCGCTGCCAGCCGACCATGTCCGCCACTGCTCTCCTCGAAACCTGCACGGATGGAAGACATCAGTGCAGAGCTGTGCTCTGCCTCGTCATCACTGCCAAGATCGATGCCGATGATGCCGGGGATCGCCTTGATGGCATCGAGTGTGGCCTCACCGAATCCCACGACGAGTTCCTTGATCGAGTCGATCACCGACGGATCGTCTCCGGTAGATTCGGATCCCTCCACCCCGTACACCTGGGCCATCGTCCCGATGACGACCTCCTTTGCGACGAAGCCCGACAGGAGAGCGCCGGATGCCTCCCACGAGCCGAAGCCTGCAGGTTCGAACACCGGAGCAACAACACCAGCCACGGCGGCGAATGCCGAGTCGTCGACGTCAGTATCGGCGAAGGATCCGGCACCCGAGACCGGTATCGCCATGAGGAGCCACACGACCAGCATCGTCACGAAGATGATCGTCCCAGCTTCTTCGAGGAACGACTTGGCACGGATCCACGTGTGGAACCAGATCGTGCGAACCGTCGGCATCCGGTATGGAGGCATCTCCATGATCGTCGGCGCGTACTCGGTTACGGGGAGCGCGGTCTTTCGCAGGATCACGCCAAGCACGAGCGCAACGATGATCCCGAGGAGGTACAAGGAGAAGACAACGAGTCCTGCACTATCGGGGAAGAACACTGCCGAGATGAGCACGTACACAGGCAGTCGTGCGCCACAGCTCATGAAGGGGACGAGTAGCGAGGTGAGGATGCGGTCGCGTTCGTTGTCGAGAGTGCGGGTTGCATACACAGCCGGAACCGTGCAGCCGAACCCGACGAGCATCGGCAGGAAGCTCTTGCCCTGCAGGCCAACTCCACGCATCAACCGATCCATGACGAAGGCCGCCCTCGCCATGTATCCGGTGTCCTCGAGGAACGCGAGGGCGAGGTAGAGGGAGATCAGCACGGGCACGAAAACGAGGATCGCCCCGACACCGGCAACTGCACCGTCCACGAGAAGGCTTTCGACCCAGCTTCCGCCAAGCCCTACGACGGTTACGAGGCTCGAGACGAGCCTGCTCACCGGTCCGGAAACAGCGCCGTCGACCCAGTCGAGGAATGCACCGGCGACGTCCGTTGTGATCTTGAAGACGACCCACATCGCGGCAAGGAAGATGGGGATGCCAAGGAACCGATTCGTGACCACTGCATCGATACGGTCGGTTCTCGTGAGAGTTGCGTCAGAGAGTCCGTCTGCGGTATCAGTGGCGATGTCGTGGACCACATCGAAGCGCCTGCCCGCAATGGCTGTGTCAACCGTCTCACCCAGTGACTCCCTCAGCACCGCGACGAGTTGGTCGCGCAGGTCCAACACGTCGGGCCCTGATTCGAGGTCCTGGAGCTGTTCATCAACGCCCGGATCCCTGTCAAGCACAGCAATGGCGAGCCAGCGCGTCGGGTAGCGGGATGAGATCTCCGGAAGCTGATCGATCTGCTCAACCAGTTGTTCGATGGCCGATTCGATGTCCTGCCCGTAGTCGATCTGAAACAGACTCATTGCACACTGCCCAGAGCGACCAGGTTCAACACGGAATCCGTCAGATCATCGAGCCCGTGTCCCTTCCGTGCCACTGTGGACACCACAGGGACATGGAGACGCCCTGCGAGCTCTTCGACGTTGATCGTGATACTGCGGGATCGCGCGACATCGGACATGTTGAGGGCGACGACGGTCGGCAGACCTATCTCAAGTACCTGCACCACGAGATACAGGTTGCGTTCGAGGTTCGAGGCATCGGCAACCACTATCACCGCGTCGGGCCGCTCATGGACGAGGTAGTCCCTGGCGATCATCTCCTCGGGTGAGGCGGCGTTCAGGCTGTAGGTGCCGGGGAGGTCTACGAGTTGAATCTCCGAACCGTGCCGTGTGAATGAGCCACGTGCCTTCGACACGGTCTTGCCCGGCCAGTTTCCGATGTGCTGATTGCCACCGGTGAGGAGGTTGAAAATCGACGACTTACCGGTGTTGGGGTTCCCCGCAAGAGCCACGACAATGGCTCCTTCGGGCTTCGGAGCGTGATCCTCTTCGGGAGAGCAATCGGCGCAGTGGGCCATGACTCACGCCTTGATGAGAATCGCCGAGGCGTCCGTTCGACGCATGGCGACGCGTCCGCCCATCACGGCGTATTCGATGGGGTCACCAAGGGGTGCTGAGCGCAACGCTTGAACCTCTGTTCCCGGTACGAAGCCCATCTCGAGGAGACGCCTGGCAGGAGCGCCATCAACGAAACCTTCAACAACGGCGGTGTCGCCGATCTTGACGTCCTTCAATGTCACCATCTGCGTAGTGTTATGAGCCACGCCTACTGCTCCGTGATTGGATTGCTTAGGTCCCCCTAATCATATCTCGGTAACTACGGAACTGCCACCCGCAAATCAGGCGTCAGCACCAGCCATGGCAACTGCTGCACGTCGCGACTCCCTATCCGACATCACCATGCCTGCGAGCACGAGTACGCCACCAGCCACTATCCCCATCTGGAGCTGCTCGTCGAGTAGCAGGATCCCACCGGTGAGCCCAACGAATGGAACGATGTATCCAACGAGAGAGGCGTTGGTCGCTGAGATGTGCTGCAGCAGCCAGAAGTAGATGAGGAAGGGCGTCACGGTCGAGACAACCGCCATGAAGATGATGATGAGCCATCCGGTTGGTGAGACATCCGTAGGCATGCCTTCGATCATCACCATGGCGAACACGAGGATGACCGATCCGACACCAAACTGGATCGCTGCGAGCATCATCGGGTCATATGTACCGGCGTGCTTCTTTGCGTGCGTGCCTGCGTAGCCGATAAACATGACACCGATCAGCGAGAGCACAACGGCCAGTATGGGCCGCCCGCCGGTGGCGAGACCGGAATCGCCCGAAAGCACCAAGATGCCAACACCTGAAAATGCGACCGAGAGGGCCACGAGCTTCGTCCGTGTGAGCGGCTCGTCAGGCAGCAAGAAGTGGGCGAAGACGCTGGTCGCCAGCGGCACGAGGGCCACGAGTACGCCGACGAATCCCGCGGATGCGTACTTGACCGCCAACGTCACCAGCGCGAACGGAGCGACGAGATTCACTATCGCCTGGACGACCCCGATCTGCATGTCGTTGCGCGTCGGCATCGGGGATCGCCGGATCACCAGGAGCGCGATGACGAGGGCAGCAGCAATCGGAACACGCGTACCGATGATCGTCCATGGACCGACTCCCTCTGCGAAAGCAGCCCGCGTGGCGACTCCACCGGTGCCCCAACCGATGCCAGCGACAAGGATGAGAATCCAGTAGCGAGAGAGCATGAGCCGCAGCCTATCGGCAGCGCGCTCAACGTTCGTCTTCAGTCGTCAGTCGTTCGTCGTTGCGCGTCATGATC
>CBETWC010000217.1:0-3951 GCA_965539925.1 uncultured bacterium | reverse complement strand
CCAGCGAATGGCGTGGATGTATCGCTGGCGGAAAGTCTTGACAAGGCCCAGTTTGGAAAGGAATCCCCGTTGGACGCTTTGGTGGGTTTCGCCACGGAATACGCTGAATTCTTGGATCAGAGGAATCAAGGCGACAGCCCACTACAGGGAGAACGGCTTGCAGCCGTCGTTGGGGTGCCAGCAGAGGTCGAGCATCCAGCGCATCAGTGGCTGACAACGATGTCGCGACGGCCGGCAGACCAGCGACAGCTCCCCACCGACCAGGCAGATCTGGCAGAGTTCGACGCAGTCGGAGTCAGTGACGCTTTCGGCGTGACGGACTGGACCCCGTGGTTGATCGTCGTCTTGCTGGACGACTCAGCGAGGGGCACAACAAGTTGGTTCGGAGCATACATCCAAGGTGTTGGGTATCTTGGTCCTGTAGGCATCGAACCCGGCGACGTCGTTGTCGAACTTGACGGATATGGTCCACCAAACGGAAGTATCCAGATACTGCGGTGGACCAGCGGTACACCTGCCGAGACCCTTCTCGATGCGGCGCGAACCGAGGACGCCATCTTTGCGACGAAGGATCCGGCTGTTCTCACTATCGATGCTGAGAGCCTCAGTGAAGACCGCGGCACAGAAGATGTACTGCTGATTGTCGACCTTCGAAACGGCGTATCCACCACTCGACTGGTCTCACTCACGGAAATGAACAAGGTGCTTGTCGAAATCGTGGGAGAAACTGAGCCCGGTCCGGAACCTAGGCCAGAAACGCCATAGAGGACTCCAATGCCGCCGGATAGCAGGAAGAGATCAACGAGCGCGTGGCCAACAATCGTCGGTGGCACCGTGGGTGCGGGATTGGTCTACCTACTCGGTATCTACTTGCTGCAAGATGAAGTGAGACAACCCCTCTACGACCTCGTCAACGGGCCAAAAGGCTGCGGACAGGATGGCCTTCAAGCCATTCCTGCGCTACTCATGACGTACGTTGCATCGGCAATCCTGTTCACCGCATACAGGACGGTCGACGACGCTGGTCGAGCCGCTCGGGTCATCGCTGGGGTGATGACAGCAGTTGCCATCACGATTTCGTCTTTGTTCACGCTTCTCGTCCTGATCATGAGTCTCGGCATTGGATGCGTCGCGTAGCGCAAGATCCGGATGGCAATCACCTCAAGCAGTCTGAGGCAAGACGGCCCATTTCGCCACCAGTGGTATTGCACGCTGGATCGGAAGTACTTCCTACCTGCAGCGCGTCCGATTCGGACCGGAGTTCTCCCTTCCCAGCGAGGATCAACTCACCACGAATCGAATGCGATTTTGGGTGAGCCACGCAGGTCTGAACGCTCGTCTGATCTCTCCTTCCGGTCTGCATTTGGTCCGCGAAACGACACGAAACAGGGTGATTTGACGCGAGAGAGTGCAAGGTGAGAACCGTTGGTGTGTATGGGTTATCGACCGATTGGTCGACTCTGCTTGAGACGCCGTATCGGTCTGAAAAACCGGGGGTCGGCAGTTCGATCCTGCCCCTGACCACAAGACAGAAGCCCTTGCAGAGCAAGGGCTTTCGTCGCCGAACCTTCGGACCGGTCTCCCGTTACTTCTTCTGCTTCTTCGTGCGCTTCTTCGTCCGGCGGATGTGCAACGCCCACCCGATCAAGATGCCGGCGCCGAATAGCACAAGGCTGAGAATCCAGAGTGGCAGTGTGAAGTCGAAGAACAGCCACTCGAGCGGAATCTCCTCGGTGTTCTGGAACACGAAGAACAGGACACCGATCAGAATCGCCACCGCAATGATGACCTTGACGGGAACCTGGGTGTCGCCGATGGCTACATCCTGATCCGTGAATTTCTCCTTGTGCTCCCCCGGGTTGGGATCATTGCCCATGCCGTCACCTCTCTGCGGTCTTGTTCCTGCGACCGGCAGCCTTGCGCTGGGTGTCCTCCGCTCAGCGTCTCGACTCTCCCGAGCGTTCGATACCTTTCGAATTCCGTTGACAAGTAGCTACTATTCGATATACTTCGAACGTGACTAGAAACTTCGAACGCACGGGAAAACAACATGAAGGTCGCTGACTACACCTCTCAACGCAAGCCAACACTCAATCTCACGGTGTCCTACCACTCAGCCGCCGACCTCCTGTACGCGCTGTGGTTCATCAGCGACCGCTGTACGGGCTGCGAAGTAGCCGATCTCGACCTCGACGAAGAGTGGTTCGATGCTCTGACAGCAGAACTCTCCCCTGAGACAATGGGCACCATCGAGCGGATCGGTAGTGGAGATCTCTGGATCGCCCTCCTGACACTCCTGCCAGAGGCAGCCGAGGGCGGCTCGGTTGCCGATTTCGTCGGCTTCCTGAGCTCCTACGATCCGGCCGACTTGCGGATGCAGCTTCTCCAGCTCTTCGACTCATACGGCGACGAGCACCGAGAACTGCTCGCTGACATCGCGGAGGGCAACTCCGTGGAGATCGACAACCTCCTCAGCAAATCGAGCATGACCAAGAGTGAAGCGAAGCCTTGGCAGGACGCCCTCCGGTTCCTCCTCGAGATGTCACCAGAGGAGACACGCACCTTCATCGTCGGAATCCTCTCGGCATTCCAGGCTGAAGCATTCGAGAAGCACGAGAAAGCGTTCCGCCCCAATATCGAGGCCGACTACCAGGCAAAGAAGAAACTGGCCCGGAGGCTCTCGGCGAGTCGTGTCATCGAAATCGCGACGAATGGAATCGCACTCGCAGATGATCACACCCATCTCCCGATCTACCTGCTTCCGAACATGATCACGCGGCCCTGGGTCGTTACAGCGACGACTCCTGATGTATTCCTCATCGGCTATCCGGTCTCGGATGATTGCATCGACGCCGATCCCGATGCTCCCCCGTCGTGGCTCGTAAAGCTCCACAAGGCGCTGGGCGACGAACGGCGACTGCGGATCCTTCGGACACTCAACGCCGGCGACGCATCACTTGCGGATCTTGCCAAGGACGCGGACATCGCCAAGTCGACACTTCACCATCACCTGATGCTGCTCCGTGCAGCAGGACTCGTCAGGATCGAGGTCGGACACGAGAAACGGTATTCACTGCGCGAGGACTCGTTGCCCGAGGCGGCCGCGTATCTCAACCACTACATCCACGGAACCGTCGAACCAAGTGGGGAGGAATCATGACTCCACTGACCCATCAGACAATGGACATGCACATCAAGGTCTACCACGACCAACTCGGAGCGGACATCCGTGCCGCTCGGAGCATGCATGCTCCGCTCCATAGAACTCGCAGGGCAATCGGACGAGGCCTCGTCCGGACAGGAGCCTGGCTCCTACCGGACAAGCCCGAGATGGTTGGCAACACAGTTCTCGTGTTGCCTCAGCCACAGGGCGATACGTCCAAGCAAATAGCCGCGTGAACTCGCACCACGCGCAGGACGTGTGAAGCCACACGCCACAATCGAGCGAAGTGCCACCGGCCAGCACCGGCAGTGTTTCGTTTGGAACAGCCACATCAGCGAATAGGCTTGGGGTCCGATGGAACCGATGAACCAAGAAGAGCCATATCTCGATCCAACAGTCCCCGGCTTCGTCGAGGACGGGGAGCGGTTCGAAACGCCTGTGCGCCGTCGCATATGGAGCAGGGGCATCCGGAGCGTCGCCGCTGTCGTCCTGGCTTCGATGCTGTTCGCCGCGGGCACTCCCCTGAGTTGGGTCTCGGTGCTGACCGGGATCCTCATGCTGCTCATCTGGCTCAACATCGGCTCCAGCAACCACGACGACACGATCTAGCAGCGGCCTTCGGCCGCGGTAGTACGGAGTACGTATCACGTAGTACGAGGACACGCGGATTGGGGGAAGCCGTTCGGGCTTTGTCTCCCACCAAGGTGATCTGTCGCGTTCCCAGTGCAACAAGTTGTCCTCCCTTCAGGGAGGACGGAACAGCGACGAAGTCGATGTTCCGGAGGGGG
>CBETWC010000216.1:0-3954 GCA_965539925.1 uncultured bacterium | reverse complement strand
CACGGACGGTCTGCTGGATGGATCCCAACCGGATGGGTATCTCCACCAAGCAAGGACCCACCACGCTGTGGCCGCGGCAATCGAGCAGGGTCGCGCAGACTGGGGAATGACCCTCGAGACGATCGCTGCAGGTGCAGGACTCGGGTTCTTCTTCGTCGCCGACGAGCGATACGACGTTGCCGTGCGTGCTGATCGCTGGGATCGCCCCGCAGTCGTAGCGTTGCGGCGACTCCTCGACGACCCAACTGTCAGAAGCGAACTCGCTGCCCTTGGCTTCCAGGACTGAGATCGGATCCGTCAGAGCAGGTCTGCTGCCACGGCCCTTTCGTCGAGTATCTCCATCACTCGACCTCTGAACTCGTTGAAGAACTCCTCCGTGACGAACTGGGGGACTGTCGAGTGCTCGATCGGCTTGAATGCATCGGCTGGCATGGAGTAGTCCTCCAATTCGAACCCTCTGCGCCGTTCGTTGGCGTAGCCGCGGACAAACGTCCGGTCGACAACCGCCAGCAGATCCTCGCCACTGATGTCGAGCTCGGTCACGATGCGGATCGCATCTGCCTCGACTGAAGGATCGAGCATCGAGAACTTGCACAGCCCGGTGATGTCATCCAGCATGAACCGCGGGCCCCGATTCGTCGTGGCATCGACCCAGTAGTCGACGTCTGTCTTCCGTTCGTTGAGAGCCAGAAGATATGTACGCATGGACATGTGCCCACCCGCCAGTGCCCACGGGTAGGCAGGGTTCGTGTGGGGGAGATAGGCCGGGTATTCGACTCCCTTGGAGTGCATCGCGTACTCGGGTTCACCCATCTGAGTGGCGAGCCGGAGAGATCCCTGACCGATCTCGGCGAGGTCACCTGCCGCGACCCTCTCGATGGTTTCGGTCGTGGCTGCTGGATCTTCAAAGGCGAGTCCTGCGGCAATCGTTGCCTCCGGGTGGCGTCGATTCCACTCCATCGCGTACCCGAGCGTCACTCCCAGCGAGATCGAATCCATCCCCAGTTCGTCCACCAGCTCTATGAGGTCCAGCGCCACATCAGCGTCGTAGATGCCGAGGTTCGAGCTGAGCAGGGCCAACGGCTCGTAGTCGACCTTCGCACGGAAATCGCCAGCGTCTCCTTCCTCGGTCTGGTTGTAGACGTTCTTGTGGCACTTGATCCCGCAGAGGTAGCAACCTTCCGCTGTGACTACATAGGGTCCCTCCTGCACAGAGGTCCTCGTCAATCGCTCCCCGTCCTCGGTACCCGGCGGGGCGAAGTTGTACTCGGGGAGGCCACCCACGTAATGCAGCAACTCAACCATGCGCCAAGTACCGCCTGCACCGTCTTCGCGATAGCCCTTGCTCCCCTCTCCGAGATTGATCTCACGATTGACTTCCTTGAGTCCACGAGTCCGACTGGGGTCGGGTCCGTCCGCGGCAATGGCGAGTAGGTTCTTGGATCCCATCACACCGCCGTACCCACCCCTTCCGCAGAACCTGGGCTTTGCATCTCCGGTCTTCAGTTGGTTATCCGTGGATAGGGCAATGGACGCGAACCTCACGCCTTCGAACTGCTCACCCGCGGGGCCGATCACAGCGAAGTGGGCGTCCGGGTACCGGCCGTGGAGTGTCTGTATCTTGGCGTTGACGCGCATACCCGTCAGATCAGATGCGTCGAGGAACTCGAAGGTCGCAGGGCCGCCGATGCCATCTGGGTCAACAGCGGGGGATAGGTGAAGCAGCGTCGGCAGTTCGCACCGACCTGTGAACACGACATCGTCGATGCCTAGCCCTCGCAACTTGGTCCCGAAGTGGCCGCTGCCAGCACTCCACATCAGCCCGGCGGAACCGGACAGCGACGCCTTGAGGGGGGAGTATCCGTGGAAGTAGGTGCGGAGGCCTGTCATGACCCTTGTGCCACTGAGCAAGCCCAGGTTCATGACCAACGGAGCGGAGGGTTCGTAGGGATCTTCGACGACGACATCGTCCAGTAGCTTGGTGGCTCTGGCAACGCCTCCGAGTACATCCTCGAGGTCGTCACAAGGAACCGTTTCGAAGCGCACGGTCTGCGTCGTCAGATCGACGAAGTAGCGATTGATCTCGAAGTCTGCTGCCGTTTTCATCTCGACGGTCTCCCACTGCCAAGAGCTATATCCGGTTGCGAATCCTTCCCTCACGCTAGCGAGGTTGTCCGGTTGTTCAGTCACTGCTGTCATCGCCTCTACCGCGTTGCCGGGTCGGGCCGTACGGCATATATATTTCGTGTGAGCCGATAGCCGATGACAGCCAGGAGAAACACAGATGCCCAGTTCATTCCTGCATCCATTCTCATCCCCTCACAAGGATGCGTTCATCACGATTGTGAGTGGTCAAGGAGCCTTGGTTCGTCTCATCGGCGCACACCGACGAAGATGGGGCGGAGACCCTGACCGCGTTCGAAGACGCTCTCGTGGAGGCAAAGGCTTAGGCGCCTTACCGCAATTCCGTCGGATCACATCTCACGAGAGGTACCACCTTGGAACACTTCCATCACTTCGTCAACGGCGCCATGACCAAGGGCACATCAGGTCGGGTCGCACCCGTCTACAACCCGGCGACCGGTGCCGTACAGGGCGAGGTCGATCTCGCGACGGCCGCTGAAACCGATGCCACCGTTGCCGCAGCAAAGGCGGCTCTCCCAGCCTGGAGAGCCACGTCCCTGGCTGCGAGAACCAGGCTCATGTATCGGTTCCGGGAGCTTGTGGATGCGAACCGCGACGAGATCGCTCGACGCATCTCCATCCAGCACGGCAAGACGCTCCCCGACGCCGACGGTGAAGTCGCCAGGGGCCTCGAGAACATCGAGTTCGCCGCAGGAGTTGCTGCGAACCTGCCTGGCAGGTTCACCGAGCAGGCGTCCACCGGTGTCGATGTGTACGACACTCGGCAACCCCTCGGAGTTGTGGCGGGGATCACCCCGTTCAACTTCCCGGCAATGGTGCCACTCTGGATGTTCCCCATGGCGATCGCCGCAGGTAACACCTTCATCCTCAAGCCATCGGAGAAGGATCCCGGTGCATCGCTGTACCTGGCCGAGTTGATGACCGAAGCCGGGTTCCCGCCCGGTGTGTTCAACGTGCTCAATGGCGACAAGGTTGCGGTGGATGGGCTGCTCACGCACCCCGACGTCAAGGCGGTCTCGTTCGTGGGTTCCACACCGATCGCGAAGTACGTCCAAGAGACGTCGATCGCCAACGGCAAGCGTGTCCAGGCACTCGCCGGAGCGAAAAACCATATGATCGTGCTCCCGGATGCCGACATCGGTCTCGCAGCCGACGCTGCGGTGAACGCCGGATACGGATCTGCGGGCGAACGCTGCATGGCGATCTCGGTCGTCGTTGCGGTCGGCGACATCGCCGATCCGCTCGTCGAGGCCATCGCTGATCGCATGGATGGCCTCAAGATTGGTGCGGGTGACGATCCGTCCACCGACATGGGTCCGCTCATCACGAAAGAGCATCGCGACAAGGTCGCCTCGTATGTCGATGCCGGTCTCGAAGCGGGTGCAGACATCGTCGTTGACGGCCGCGAAATCGACTTCGATGGCGACGGATTCTGGTTCGGGCCAACACTCGTCGATCGGGTGACGCCGGACATGACGGTGTACACCGACGAGGTCTTCGGACCGGTGCTGTCGGTCGTGCGCGTCGACACCTACCAGGAGGGCATCGACATGATCGCCCAGAACCAGTGGGGTAACGGTGCAGCGATCTTCACCAGGGATGGCGGAGCAGCTCGACAGTTCCAGTTCGACGTGGATGCGGGCATGGTCGGCATCAACGTGCCTATTCCGGTGCCGGTCGGGTACTACTCGTTCGGCGGGTGGGGCGAATCGCTGTTCGGCGACACCCACATGTACGGCCCCGAAGGTTTCCGCTTCTGGACAAGGAACAAGGTCATCACGAGCCGCTGGCCCGACCCGTCAACAAGCA
>CBETWC010000215.1:0-3967 GCA_965539925.1 uncultured bacterium | reverse complement strand
GCTCGCAGGCTCGCACCCCCTCCTCGCTCGCTGCGCTCGCGTGTCCTCCCTGAAGGGAGGACGACAAGAAGGACAGGAGTCCCTATCGGCGCCTCTTCGTGCTACGTGATACGTACGACGTACTACGTACTACGTCTTCCGTATCGCGTTCCAGTAGAGCTCGATGGGGTGGACGACCTCGTAGTCGTTGTCGAGGAAGGTCTTGAGCTGCATCTCGCAGCCGGGGTTCGCCGATGCAACTCGTTTCTGGCCCGTGGCAGTGATCTGATCTGCCTTGCGCTGACCAAGCTCCTCCGACATCTCAGGATGTGAGAGTTGGTACGCACCAGCCGCACCACAGCAGGTGCCCTTCGGATCGATTTCTACCGGCTCGAGTCCCGCCGCGCGCAGGATCGTACGCGGCTGATCGACGATCCCCTGGGCATGGCGCAGATGACAAGGATCCTGAATGGCGATTGGCTCTGGTTGTCCCGCGACCGAGGGCAGCGAACCGTCCTCGATGAGGCTCCCGATCAGTTCGTTCGCATCGATGATCTTGGCGGCCAATGCTCCGCCGCCCGTAGCCCAATGCTCGTACTCCTTCATATGAGCGCTACATCCGGCGGAGTCCACGACGACCACATCGAACTCAGCAAACGCAGCAACGTTCCGCCCGGCCATTCTCTTCGCATCCTGGGCGACACCTTCGTGTGCTGCGATCGCCCCACAGCACGTCTGAGCCCTGGGCGCCACGACCCGGTATCCAGCGGTTCGGAGCACCTCGATGACCGCCACGTGGACATCCGAATACCACTGGTCCATCACACACCCGGAGAGAAACCCGACCGTCCCTATCGGCTCACCCTCAGGATTCCACTCATGACCAGCCGTTGTCGGAACCGGGATCGGCACAGTCCGTAGTGCCGCCGCTTTCGATGCCGAACCGGGATGGATCTTCGTGATCCCAAGACGCTGTGCAACGGCGAGAAACCACGACAGGATCACGAGCGCCACACGGGACCCGATGAGCCGACCGAACACCATTCGCTTCCCCATCGCCGCGGCACCGGGCTTCTGCACGGCGACTTCGGCGCGTGCACCTTCCATGAGCGTGCCGAACTGCACGAGGGAGGGGCAAGCCGTTTCACAGGCAAGGCACTGCAGACAGAGATCGACGACCTCCACAAATCGATCGTCAACTTCGGCGATTCCCCTGTCGACGGCTCGCATTGCAGCGATTCGTCCACGCGGGGATGCTGATTCCTCCCCTGTCACGAGGAACGTCGGGCACGCCGACAGGCAGAGACCACAGTCAATGCAGGAGTTGAGGCCTACCGTCGTCGGGGCGAACTCGGTCACCCAGCCCATCAGATCCCTCCCGGCATGATGCCCGGGTTGCAGATCCCCGATGGGTCGTACAGATCCTTGATCCTGCGCTGGATCTTGATCGATGCTGGCGCTGTGCCCCACGGGTCGATGCCTGTCTCTGTGTCATTGACAAGCAAGAGTGCGCCACCGACCGACTCCGCCCACGAGCGAGCGTCACCGAACAGATCGCCGTCGATGCTGCCAACGCCTGCTTCGACCCGTCCGACACCGTGCTCGGCGATCCAGCGATCGGCACCCAGCCCTCTGGCCATGTCAACGGCCTCCGCGACGAATCGTGCAGGAACCCGGAATTCGAGACGAACGGCCGCGTCGATTGGAGCTGGCCAAGCAAGTCCGGCACCAGGTTCCCCGCCGGCTGCCGCAGCTTGGGCAGCGATCTGCTCTGCAGCGCCTCCGAGGTAGAGGAAGGAGCCTTCCGAAGTCTCGAGAGCAGCGAGTGGGCGGTAGGTGCTCGCGAGGCTCGACGCAATGTCTCCCACCTCGACGGTCGCAGTCCCGAGCGGCCGTGACCACAGCTTCAACAGCACCGGCCCGATGAGGCCGAGACTCCCCATTGAACCCGTGACGAGTCTGGGCACGCCGTATCCGGTGGACGACTTCACAACGGGACCGCCGCCGGTGATCACCTTCCCGTACCCGGTAGCGATCGTCACACGGAGCACACGGTCACGGGTCGGCCCGTAGCGCAGGCGGCGGAACCCGGAGAGACCGGTGGCAACAACGCCGCCGACTGTCGCACCGGGACCAGTTTCCGGAAACACCGCGGTCTGGTTCCTCGCGGCGAGTTCCTCCTCGAGAACGTCGATTGGGGCACCGGGCTCGACAATTACAGTCATGTCATCAGGACGCCAGTCAACAATCCGATTGAGCTTGCTTGTCGTGATGACGAGACCGGCGTTGACGCTGCTCCCGTAACCGCCGTGGGTGCCCCCACCGAGAATTGCGGTGGGAACGCCAGCGTCAGCGGCAACAGCCAGGACGCTGGCTGCCTCCTCGATCGTGGAAGGCGCAACGGCGAAGTCAGCATCGACGTCTGCCGTCTCATCGCGGAGTCGTTCGAAGAGCTGGCGTGTTGCCGCGGTGATCGTCGTCATGCCGTCGGCCTGTCGAAACAGCGCGAACCCTCAGGGAGGACCTTGCCGGGGTTGAGAAGCGCGGATGGGTCGAACGCTTCCCGAATTCTTGCCTGTGCATCCAGATCGTCCACAGAGAAGACCTCTCCCATGAGGTCGCGTTTCTCGACGCCGATGCCGTGCTCGCCGCTGAGTGTGCCGCCAGCCGCAATTGCTGCGTGGACCATCTCGTGGGACGCGGATTTGACCTTCTCTGTCATACCCGGTTCGGACGCATCAAACGAGAGGAGCGGGTGGAAGTTGCCATCACCCGCGTGGAAGACGTTCAGGAGCTGGAGGTCATGACGCTCTGCAATGGCGTAGATCTCGTTGAGCACCTCGACGAAACGTGTGCGCGGAACAACCGTGTCACTCAGGTAGTAATCCGGCGCCGATTGGGCGATTGCGCCAAAGGCTGACTTGCGACCCTTCCACAACAGCGCCCGCTCAGCATCATCTGCAGCGGTACGGATATCCGTTGCGCTGTTCCGGGCGCATATCTGGCGAACGAGTTCGGCCTCGGCAGCAGTTCCATCCGGATGCCCGACGATCTCCGCAAGAAGTACAGCCCCGGCGCCCACGGGAAGGCCTGCGTGCACGAAGTTCTCCACCGCCTCGATCATCGGGCCGTCCATCATCTCGAGAGCAGCGGGAACGAGGCCTTCGCCAATTATCTCCGACACCGATCGAGCTGCATCAGCGATGTCGTCGAAGGCGATGAGCATGGTCTCAACATCTGGTGGGTTCTCCGTCAGCCGGACCAGGACCCGTGTCACCACTGCGAGCGTTCCCTCAGAACCGACCATCAGCCCACGCAGGTCGTAGCCGATCGGGTCCGGTCCCTCGCCACCGACGATCACCACGTCACCATCTGCTGTCACGATCTCGAGCCCGAGAATGTGCGACACGGTCGACCCTTCCGCAAGGCAGTGCGGACCGCCAGCGTTCGTTCCGACGTTGCCGCCGACCGTTGATGATTGCTGGGATGCAGGATCCGGAGCGAAGTGCAGTCCGCGGCTCGCGAGCTGGTTCGAGAATTCGAGATTGATGAGTCCGGGGCCGACCCATGCGGTCTGGCCGACCTCGTCGATCTCATAGATGCCGTTCATGCGGGTGAGCACCACGAGTATGGACCCGGGGACAGGCATCGCCCCGCCCGCAAGCCCGGTGCCTGCACCGCGTGCGACCACGGGCATCTCGGTCTCGGCCGCTATCCGCATGATCGCTGCAACTTCGTCAGCGGTCTCGGGATGCACAACGACAGCGGGTTCCCCGGAGTCAACGCCTGCATCCTTCGAGTAGATGAACAAGTCGAGCGGATGCGAATGCACTCGATCAGGCCCAAGAACCTCAGCCAGTAGCGCCACGGCGTTCATGGGATCAGCGTAGTTGCGGGCATGCAGACCGGTCGACACGAGCGAATGGCTTCGGGCTACTCGGCGAGATTGCATACCGTTTCATCCGGCGTCAATACCCGGCTACATTGA
>CBETWC010000214.1:0-3973 GCA_965539925.1 uncultured bacterium | reverse complement strand
GGCCACCACCTTGAGCCCCTGCTCCATCAGGATCTCGATGATTCGGCGCGAGGTCTGGCTCTTACCGGCGCCGGTCCGCACGGCGCCCACGGAGATAAGTGGCTTGGTGCTCTTGATCTGGGTGTCGTCTGGTCCAAGCAACGTGAACGATGCGCCCGCTGCCTGCACGATGGCACTCACACCCATCACGTGGCTGTACGAGATATCGCTGTAGGAGAACGCACACTCATCGACATCGTGCTGTGCAATGAGGCTCGCCAGGTCTTCCTCGGCAAAGATCGGGATTCCGTCTGGATAGAGGGGTCCGGCGAGGCTGGCCGGGTATCGGCGTCCCTCGATGTCAGGGATCTGGGCTGCTGTGAAGGCGACAACATTGACTGAGTCGTCGTCGCGGTACCTGGTGTTGAAGTTATGGAAGTCGCGTCCTGCGGCTCCGATGATTACAACATTGCGCTTGGTCATCCGTTCCTCCAACATGTATGGCTGTCGCGATATCCCTATGCCCGGGATACCGCGGGGAGGTCCCGGAACCAGTCCTAACGGTAGTGGAAGCGGGTATCAGGGAGTCCACGAGAGGGGCTTGCAGAGGTCTGGGACGGGGCCCACAACGCTATTGTGAGAGGTAACCCAGAGGGAAAGGATCATCGTGGCACTGTCCATCGTTTCCGGTCCGACGAGCACTCCGCTGCTCGACCAGACCATCGGTTCGAATCTCGAGGAAACGGTGGGTCGCTTTGGCGACCAAGAGGCACTTGTTGTCGTGCATCAGGGGATCCGCCAGACCTGGAATGAGTTCAACGACACTGTTGATGATGTGGCGAAGGGCCTCATCGGTCTCGGCATCGGATCTGGCGACAGGGTGGGGATGTGGAGTCCCAATTATGCCGAGTGGGTCTACATCCAATACGCCACGGCGAAGATCGGTGCGATCCTGGTGAACATCAATCCGGCTTATCGGCTGAGCGAACTCAAGTACGCCCTTGCCCACTCCGGTTGCCGCCTGCTTGTCACGCGCACGGAGTACCTGTCATCATTGTATCGGGAGATGGTCGAAGAGGTTGTTCCCGACATCCCTGAACTCGAGAAGGTGATCTACTACGACACAGAGGACTGGTCTGCTCTCCTCGAAGCAGGCAAGTCAGTATCAGACGCCGATCTGGCAGAGCGGTCCGAGTCCCTCGACCCCGACGACGCGATCAACATCCAGTACACCTCGGGCACCACCGGCTTTCCCAAGGGCGCAACGCTCAGCCACAAGAGCATCCTGAACAACGCCCACTATGTGGGGGCGAGTTGTCGATACACCGACCAGGATCGCGTCTGCATCCCTGTTCCCTTCTACCACTGCTTCGGCATGGTCCTGGGCAACATGGCCTGCTCCGTTTATGGAGCCACGATCGTCGTGCCTGCGCCAACGTTCGACGCCGAGGCAGTGCTGCGGACAGTCCACGACGAACGGTGCACGTCGCTCTATGGCGTACCCACCATGTTCATAGCCGAGCTTGCTGATCCGTCCCTTGCCGGCCTCGATGTGTCCAGCCTCCGTACGGGCATCATGGCCGGGTCGCCGTGTCCCATCGAGGTGATGCGGGGCGTCATTGATGAGATGGGTATGGATGAGGTCACGATCGCATATGGGATGACCGAGACATCTCCCGTGTCGACTCAGACCGGACCGGGCGACTCGGTCGAGCATCGCGTGTCGACTGTTGGGCGAGTTCTTCCCCACGTCGAGTCGAAGATCATCGATCCCGATACCGGTGAGATCGTTCTGCGCGGCGACCGTGGCGAATACTGCACCCGTGGCTACCACGTGATGTTGGGCTACTGGAACGACGAGGAGAAGACCGCTGAAGCGATCGATGCCGACGGCTGGATGCACTCGGGAGATCTGGCCACGATGGATGAGGATGGTTACGTCAACATCGTCGGCAGGATCAAGGACATGATCATCCGTGGCGGTGAGAACATCTACCCCCGCGAGATCGAGGAGTTCCTGTTCACCCATCCTGCGGTCATAGACGCCCAGGTGATCGGAGTCCCCGACGAACGGTTCGGCGAGGAACTCATGGCCTGGGTTCAGCTAGCCCCGGGGGCAGAGATCACTGACGATGAGCTGAGGGACTTCTGCAAGGGCCAGATAGCCCACTTCAAGATCCCTCGCTACATCAAGTTCGTCAGCGAATTCCCGATGACCGTGACCGGCAAGGTCCGCAAGGTCGAGATGCGAGACAAGTCAATCGCCGAACTCGGCCTCGAATCCGCGGCCGCAACCGAGACGGCGTGAGAAGGGAATCAGGCGTTAGGCGTCAGGTGTCAGGAAGCAGGCACTAGGCAGCAGGCAAGGATGGGGCGGGTGCTGGCTGAAAGCTGATGGCTGATAGCTGATGGCTGATAGCTGATAGCTGCTCTACAGAGCCAGGACGCCTTGGACTTCGCGTAGGAGGTGGAGTCTCATCTGGGTGATCTCGGAGGTGCCGTCGAGGAGTCGTTCGGTCTCGGTGAGCATGTCGGGGAGCGGGACCACAGACACGTTGGGGTCCGAGGTCTTGGTTCCGACGTTCGACTGCCACGCCAACATCGCGTCGCTCGTCCCGGCGGCGAGGGCGTTGACGGCCCCGAGGGCGAGACGTCCGGCAATCATGCGGTCGTGGAACGTCGGGTGGCCGCCGCGGATCAGGTGGCCGAGCACGATCGGGCGGACCGTTACTTCCTCGAGATCGGCGACACGATTCTGGAGCTGATCGGCCAACAGAAGCGTCGGCGTGGGCACTCCCTCAGCCTTGATGATCAGGACTCTCCGCTTGCTGCGATCGCCGGAGAAGCTGTGTCTGAGCAGTTGGGAGAGTTCATCGATGATCTCATCTTCACTGCGAGGCTGCTCGGGCAACAGCACAGCGTCGGCGGTCGCGGCAACGGCCGCGGCCATTGCGAGATACCCGGAACGCCTGCCCATGACCTCAACGACGAACGCTCGATGATGTGAGCGAGCCGTGTCAGAGAGCCGGTCGCACGCCTCGATGATCGTGTTGAGCGCGGTGTCTACGCCGATGGCATCTGTCGTGCCCCCGATGTCGTTGTCGATCGACGCGGGCATCCCCACCACAGGGATGTCGCATTCGGTGGCGAGGTGATGTGCTCCTGTCAACGATCCGTTGCCGCCAATGACGATGAGGGCATCGATATCCGCTGCCCTCATGGTCGCGCATGCGGTCCCACGGTGTTCTGGTTCGAGGAACCGGTGACAGCGTGAGGACCCAAGGAACGTTCCTCCCGTCCCAGCAAGCCAGTCGAGGCCCGTGACGGGCGCCAGGGTTCCGTCATCGAGTTCTCGCGTGAGGTTCTGGAACACGCCGTCGATCAACCCGTCGTATCCCCGCTCGACGCCAGTGACGTGGATGTTCCTTGCTGCGGCAAGTTTGATGACTGCCCACACCGCAGCATTCATCCCCGGAGCATCGCCACCTGAGGTGAGGACCGCGATTCTGCGAAGGGAGGTCATGGGAAGACTGTACCCGACGGGTGACGCGAGAAGGGGCGGCCATGTCGGCCGCCCCTTCGTTGGATCAAGCTGTGTCGATCAGTCGACATCCTCCGCAAGGATCTGGTAGATCTTGCGTCGGGTGTCCTCAAGGATCTCCTTGGCCTTCGATATCTGGGCATCCGAACCGGCCCGAGCAACTTGCATGACCGCGGCGCCGACCTGGTATCCGGTTTCTCGCAGAGCAACCAGACCGTCGTGCTCCTCGGATCCGAAGCGCTCCCATGGGGGAGTATCCGCTGAAGCTTCGATCGTGGCCTGACCTTCGTCAGTGAGGCCGAAGACCTTCTTGCCTCCGGTCTCCTCAACGCTGACAAGACCTTCGTCCTCGAGCTGCTGAAGCGTCGGGTACACCGATCCGGGACTCGGCTTCCAGAGTCCGTCCGTACGATCGGAGAGCTCCTGCATGATCTGATAACCGTGCATGGGCTC
>CBETWC010000213.1:0-3975 GCA_965539925.1 uncultured bacterium | reverse complement strand
GCTGTGGCGCAACGACCCCACTACCGACGTGGAGCCTTCAATTGCGACCGACCAACCGAACCTGAAGTTCGCGGACGCATCAGATGCCTCCAACTCCGGTGACGCGTTCGCATCGCTCTCGACTGCCCACGCGCTCGCACCGGAGGACTCCGTTCGACCGAAGATCCACGCGGCACCCGACGCAAGCTTGCCAGCCGCGTTCGCGGACTGGGCGCCGATCACGGCAGTGTTGCCATCGATCGCGACTGCCTGACCGAAGCCATTCGTGCCCGACCCCGACGCTGGCAGCAGGGTTGCTTCCTCAACCCATCCCGCAGCACCATTGTGGAAGGCGTAGGCCTTGTTGCTCAAGGAACCGACGATCGCGATCTGGCCGCTGATCCCGACCGAGGTGCCGAACTTGAGGAATGCCGCGGTGTCACCCGGTATGAGCATGGCATCTTGCACCCACGTCGAGCCTGTGCGCTCGAACACATACGCTGCACCCGCCTCATCCGCACCGATGAGAGGTCCGCCCACAATTGCCCGGTCGCCGCTCAGGTCGACCGACGTACCGAACTCGTCAAGATCTTCCAGATCCGTCGGGCGCAGTATCGCTTGCTGGGTCCAGACGCGTGTGGCGTCACGGGTGAATACGTATGCCGCACCACGATCGAGACCTGTGCCGTCCTCCTCGTTCGCTCCTGCAATGATCGTGTCACCATCGATCGCCACCGAGAACCCAAGCCGATCCTCGCCAGCAATATCGCCCGAGACGAGAGTCTGTTCCCCGACCCAGTGTCCGGCGCTGTTACGGGCATAGACGATGACCGCCCCGCCAAACGCGGCACCGGCACTCGAGCTCGCATTGCCGATCACGACGGTGTCGCCGTTGATCGGATCCTCACTCACCGCCACGGCGAGCGCACCGGCCGGCAGGGTGGCCTCAATGGTGTCCTCCAGCGTCCATGCGCCCGACTCGTCGCGGAAGTACACCTGTGCCCGTCCCTTCTGGCCGCCGACCACGGCGAGGTTCCCATCGACCGCCACCGACCACCCGAAGCCCTCGGACGGGAATGCCAGCGTGTCATGGCCCAACTCGGCCTGCTCCACCCACGGCGCGGCGGCACGAACCGACGGCACGCCGACAGCCGGCACGGTCGCGAACGTCAGGCCGAGCACCACGAGTACGCGGATCCATCGACGCGAACGCCACCGGTGCGTGGACCAGCGGCCGTTGCCGTTGGTAGAACGGGCGATGGACCGGTCTGTTGGTCGAGCGGTATGCATGATTCGGTCAACTCCTGGCTTGAGGTCTTCTGATCGTCGGGATAGGCAACGTCGTCATGGTCAACCGGTGGGGGACCAGTTCAGGAGAACTTCGACGGGCTCATCGATAATGCTGACCTGTGCGGCTGCGGTGTCCGATGCGGCCAGGGTGCTCCCGAGACCGATTTCAAGAACCGCAATGATCTCCATGCCCTCTGCGGAGAACCAATCTTCGTAGAAGGCGAGCACTGCATCGGCATCACCCTGAGCGATCTCGAGCTTGACGATGAAGGCCGACCCAACACTGGCTTCGGTGGTGATGACAGCCGTCACCTCTGATGGTTCGAAGACCGGCATCGGGAAGTCGTCCGGGATCTCAGTGCCACCGACACGGGTGCTGAACTCGTTTCCCTCGCCATCGGTACCCGAGATGGTCCCGGTCTCGCCGCTGCCATCGGACTGGATGCTGATCGATCCGGAGCCGTCCTCGGATTCGAAACTGATGGACCCCCTGTCGTCACTGAGGTCGACGTTGCCGCCCGTCTGTGCCTCGATCGCCTTCTCGGTGAGCGTCTCGGCCGCCTTGCCGCACGCTGCAAGAACGAGCGTTGCGGTGACGATCATGACAATGAGTCGCTGGAGACGCCGGAAATCGGTGATGCTTCTATTCACAGGTCTTCTCCCCATCCGGGTATACGACGATGAGGACCATCCCCTCGTCGAGTACCGACTTACTCACGGCGCACGCCCGTTTGGGATCCGCTCCGGCGTTGCTACCTTCTCCGAACGTCATTCGAACAGTGTTCTTATCGACGAGTTCAGCCGAACCCCCCAGCGCCACTTCGAGACCCGTCAACCTCGGGTCGAGGGCGATGTCACGGATACTGTCTGAATCGTCCGCTGCTGCCGCAACGGTCGTCTCGGACGCATCGTTCGACGCAGAAGCGGCCGTGTCGCTGGCCCCAGCGGACACTTCGGCGCTGCTGGGCGATACTGCCGGATCATCGCCGCCGCATGCGGTCAGCACGAGCACAAGAACCAGGAACAGTGCCAGCACCCCCACCAGATTCCGGTGTGAGTAGATCGATCCCCGGGATGTCCAGGAGTTCGCGAATCTGCATGTCGGCGGGAGCGGCGGCGGTTGTTCCCGTGAGTCGGCGTGTCCTCTGATGATCTGCCTCCCTAACTCGGTGACCATCGAGAGTGACCGTACGACTACACTCCTAACGAACGCCTAACGACTCAGAGAAGGGGAGAGCCGCAGGATGCGATTCGAAGTGGTTGGTGCACTTCGCGTTCTCGACGGAGAGCGTCAGATAGAGGTCACGCGTCCGGCACAGCGCAGGTTGCTCATGCTTCTGATCCTGTCCTTCGGCGAGACGATCAGCGGCCTCCAACTTGCTGACCGATTCTGGGGTGCGAACGCTCCCACCAACGCCAGGGACACGTTGCATGTCCACCTGGTTGGTCTCCGAAAGGTCCTTGGTCACTCGGCGGTCGAGACACTGTCAACCGGTTATCGCCTGAAGACGGAAGGAGCGTCTGTGGACGCAGTGGAGTTCGCCAGTGGGTTCGCCAGCTGTCTCACCGCGTTCCGTTCCGAGGATTGGGAGGAGGTTCTGCGCGCCTCGGATCAGACGCTGGCGATCTGGCATGGTCAGCCATACCCTGATCTGTCAGACACCGACTTCGCTCGGCCAGCGATAGTGCTTCTTGAGGAACAGAAGGTTCAGCTGGAGGAGATGCGGATTGGGGCTCTGCTCTCATTCGGGAGAAACGAAGAGGCCATTCCTGCGCTCGAAGCCCTGGCGACGGAACATCCGCTGCGTGAGCGGATATGGGAGTACCTGATGCTGGCGAGATACCGGGTCGGTAGGGCGGCAGCGGCGTTGCGCGCGTACCAGCAGATTCGCCAGTCCCTCGGCGAAGAATTGGGTGTTGAGCCGTCGGTGGCTCTCCGAGACCTCGAGGAGCGCATCCTGTTCCAGGATCCATCCCTCGGCCTGGAGACAGGCCACCCATCGCCCCACAACCTTCCTGCGATGCAAGGTAGCTTCATCGGACGAGACGACGATGTGGACATCGTAGAGGGAATGTTCCAGGACCGCCGTGTCGTGACATTGACGGGAGGACCTGGCGTTGGCAAGACGCGTCTCTCAATCGAGATTGGGCGACGTCTGCTGGATCAGCACCCGGCCGGAACGTGGTTCGTCGAGATCGCGCCGGGGAGTTCGCTGCGACAGATCGCCGCATCGATATCAATGACCCTCGGACTCACCGGGTCTGCAGAGGGCCTCCCGAGGCTGATGGAAACCATCTCGGCGTGGCGAGGGTTCTTGATCATTGCCGGAGCAGAGCACGTCCCTGAGGTCGCACATGCTCTTGTGGCATCTCTCGGTGCCTCTGCCGGCCCACTCAGGATGCTCATCTCAACGCGCTCACTGTCGGGCGCGGGAAGCCAGGTCCATCGAGTGACGGGCTTCCCATCGGTTCCAGACGGAATCGGCGGCGAGCAGGCCCTCGCCTACGCGGCCGTGCAACTCTTTGTCGATCGAGCACGTGCAGCCGATCGCTCGTTCGCTGTCACCGATTCCAACATCGCTGCAGTCGCGGACCTATGCCGCCGGCTGGGAGGGGTCCCGTTGGCCATCGAGCTGGCAGCGAACTGGGCAGGTGGCCTCGATGCGGCGATTATCAATGACATTCTCGATGGCGGCGCAACCGAGT
>CBETWC010000212.1:0-3987 GCA_965539925.1 uncultured bacterium | reverse complement strand
GAGGGGTCCGGGCATCGCCCAGACCCTCTTCTTTTCTGCCTGACACCTGACACCTGATACCTGATTGCTGATGTCCGGCATCTGATCTTCCAATACCCCAGAGGGGTATCCTTGGCCTGTTAGCTTCCGAACTCCAAGGAGAGCTCCATGAGCAAAGTAACCGTCGTTGGTGCCGGCAAATACGGCTCCACCACCGCTCAGAGGATCGCTGAGTGGGACATCGTCGATGAGGTCGTCATGACCGACATCGTCGATGGACTCCCGCAGGGCCTCGCACTCGACATGAACCAGTCTCGGCCGGTGCTCGGATACCGGACCAAAGTCGTCGGCACAAATGACTACGCCGACACCGCAGGCTCGGACGTCGTGGTCATCACCGCAGGTCTTCCCCGTAAGCCAGGCATGAGTCGTATGGACCTGCTCGGTGTCAACGCAGGGATCGTAAAGGCTGTCACCGAAGAGATTGTCAAGTACTCGCCGAACGCAGTGATCATCGTCGTGACGAACCCCCTCGACCAGATGACAACCCTCGCTGCCGAGGTTTCCGGCTTCCCGAAGAACAGAGTCCTAGGCCAAGCCGGCATGCTTGACAGCGCCCGCTTTGCCCATTTCATCTCTGAAGCGGCAGACGTCGACATCCTCTCTGTTGAGGCCGTAACGCTCGGTTCCCACGGTGAGACCATGGTGCCGGTGCCTTCACTCTGTAGGGTCGGCAGTGCGCCCCTTTCAGATGTGCTCGACGCGGACACGATCGACGGACTCGTCGACCGGACACGCAAGGGTGGCGCCGAGATCGTTGCGTATCTCAAGACCGGCTCCGCGTACTACGCGCCATCCGCCGCTGCGGCGCTGATGGTCAAGGCGATCGTCGAAGACAGCGATGCATCCATGCCGGTTTGTGCATGGATGGATGGCGAGTATGACATCGAAGGCGTGTACCTGGGTGTTCTCGCCAAGTTGGGCAAGGACGGCGTCAACGAGGTGGATGAGGTCGATCTCACCGCATCCGAGAGGACAGCCCTCGCCGAAGCCGCCGTAGCAGTGGCCGAGAAGGTTGCCGATCTCGCGGAGATTGATTACTAAGAGAGGTATCAGGCGTCAGGTAGGAAAGCAGAGACCTCAGGCGTCAGGTATCAGGCGTCAGGCAGAAAGAAGAGGGCCCCGGCTTCTGTCGGGGCCCTCTCTTGTCGTACTACGTATTACGTACTTCGTACTACTGCGCAGCCGCTCCCTCATGCTCTCGGGCATAGGCCTCGGCGGCCTCTTGGATCTCGAGGGAGGACTTCTCTGCAGCAATACGCTGCCTTTTCGCTCGAGCAATGGCTGCAACGACATCCCTGCGTTTTGCCCACAGGCCAACGGCTCCAACGAATATTACGAACGTACCGAAACCGGCGATCCACCATCCGCTGGCAGCCTGTGTGTCTTTGTACTGGGTAGCAATTCCGAAGACTCCGCCACCCTGATCCGTCTCGAGCTGGATATCAATGAATGACTGGCGGATTGCCCCAGCGGAGAGCCAAACCACAGTTCCTCCGACGATTGACGCGATGATCATCATGCGGTTGGCTCCCATGTCGATTGGCCTGATAGCCAGTGACATCAGGCCGAGGGCCAGGAATACCACGAACACCAGTACCCATGTTGGGACGGTGATCGATCTGCCCGAAATCGTGAGATTGAAGAACAGGAAGAAGACGATGAAGAGCACGACGAACGTCACAAGAGCCCGATTGAGCCACTTGACGGTCTCGCCTTTGAGGCTCCGCAGCGACAGGGCGATGGCGTTGGCGAGCAGGCCGGATAGGAGAATGACCATCAGTGGGCTAGCGGTGATCGTGATGCTGTCCCTGGCGAAGGCTGCGGTAAACCCGGTTGTTGCTACAACGATGTATCCCACTATCAGCGCCGAGTAGCGGGGCTGCATCGACCGTTCCATGGATGTGAACAGGCCACCGAGAAGGAGCAGCACTCCAGCCACGAGGATGATCCATCCGTGGATCGATTCGTAGCCGCGCATGGACCATGGTTGCACGATGTAGTTGTAGTCGGCGGCGTTCCGCGCGTACTCCCAGGTGATCGTGCTGATCATGATCGCCGGTCCGAGGGCGAGAGCGATCTTCGTCCAATTCTTCTTCAAGTGGCTGCCTCCGCGTCCGGAGATACTCTACCCAAGTTCCGTGCGTGCGGCAGTCCAACACGCCGCATTGTTGCTGCAGCAGCGGGCTCTGGGTATAGTTACAGCCGTGTTATTCGATCCACGAACGTCGTGGGCACAGGAGGTTTCCCAATGAACAAAGGCGAATTGATCGAGGCTGTGGCTCGCAATACTGGTGAGTCCAAGGCTTTGGCTGAGAAAGTCGTCAACGAGACGCTTGACACGATCGTTGCGGGCGTCGTCGCTTCCGGCAAGGTCCAGATCACAGGATTCGGTACGTTCGAGGCACGCGATCGCGCGGCTCGGGTGGCTCGGAACCCACAGACTGGCGAGCCGATCAACGTCGCAGCGACGCGAGTCCCTGTATTCAAGGCAGGCAAGTCCTTCAAGGACTCCGTCAAGCCCAGCTGATTGAACGATATACGAAGTACGTAGTACGAGAGAGGGCCCCGGCATCGCCGGGGCCCTCTTGTTCTTCATTCTTCCCTGACGCCTGATACCTGACGCCTGATACCTGTCTCAGTAATCGATATCGAGGCCGGACAGCACGCGTGCGTACTCATTGAGGACGCCCTGGTGCATCATGATCTTGGCCATGTTGCCACCGACCTTGATCTTGCCTGTCATGAACGCCATCTGGACATTGAGTTCGCCCTTGGAGATCGCCTGGGATGCTTCGTAATCAGACGAAACCGTGACGTCAGCGCCGTCGAATGGTCCGAGGTTCGTATCTGCCTTGCCGTCGGCAACATCGAGGTAGTAGGACACTTCGCCGTCTGGTCCGCCGGATACATCGAACTGCACAGACAGGTCAACGTTTGCGATTGCGTTCTGGAACCCCGGATCGGAGTTGAGCCCTTCGCGAGCAGCGTTGAAGTGGTCTTCGCTTAGGAACGTGGCCACGGATGGTCCTTTCGTTGAACTGCTATCGATCGGGAGTGTACCCGGTGCCACCAACCCAGGGTTCCAGCCCCCGAATACGGGTACGAACCTTGGGTTCGCGAAAAGCGGGCTTCCGGGCGCTGGAGCGATGAGTAGCGTTCATGTGGCGACTCTGCGTAGGCAGGTTCGCAGCAATTCTGCAAGGGAAGGAAACAGGAATGCGAATGAATCAAACGCGCTCGCCTCGGTGGTCACTCATCGTCGTGGCGATGCTGATGATCGGGGTCATGGCCCCGGCCGCATCGGCGGGGCCGGATGATCCTGTGACGGATGATCCAGATACCGTCTCGACCGAGCACGAACTGCAAGTGCTCAACCGCGATCCGAGTGAATCATTGATGAGTCATGACGCTGCCATGGGGGGCATCGTGAGTGATGGCCCGTCAGCGAAGGTGACCAAGAACATTGATCTGCGCGGACGTGGGGAACGCAACGATGCTGGTTCGACCACTGACGTGTGGGCGCTCGGTGGCTACGCCTACACGGGGACTTTCAGTAATCCGTGTGGTGGTGATCCGGAAGCCGGCATTTGGGTCTGGGACGTGTCGAACAAGAACAAGACCGACTTTGTCGGGATCATTCCGTCACCAGTCGGCAGCAGGGCGAACGATGTCAAGGCTGCTTCGATGAACTCGGGTGACATCCTTGTGCACTCGAACGAGTCGTGTGCAGGTGGCCCGGGCGGATTTGAGATCTACAACGTCGACGATCCGACGAACCCTGTTGCCCTGGCGAGCGTGCAGACAGACGATGTCAATGGGCTGTTGCGAGACGGTCTGGGATTTGTGGACTTTGGCGTGCACAACCTGTTCCTGTTCACCCAGGATGACAAGGACTACGTCAGTGCGGTCGTGGAGTCAGAGTTCGGGAACTTCCAGATCTTCGAC
>CBETWC010000211.1:0-3991 GCA_965539925.1 uncultured bacterium | reverse complement strand
TCTTTGGTCACGACAAGATCGACAGGTCTGCCGACCATGAGTTCTGCAAGTTGCTCCTTGTTGACTTCTGCAGGGTCGACTTCGGCAACCGTCTTGCCTCGCCGCATGATCACGATTCGATCAGCGATTTCCAATGCTTCACCGAGCTTGTGGCTGATGAACACAATCCCTTTTCCATCAGCCTTCAGTCCCTCCACTATCTCGAAGAACCCCTCGACCTCGGGTGGTGTGAGGACTGAGGTCGGCTCATCGAACACGACAAATCGAGCCTCACGTGCCAGCACTTTGATGATCTCCACACGCTGCTGGACCCCTACAGGCAGATCTTCGATAATCGCTTTCGGATCAACGTCGAGGCTGTAACGCGCGGAGATCTCCTCGACCATCTTCCGGGCCTTCATCGTGTCCAACCATCCAACGCTCTTGGTCGGCTCGTCACCGAGCACGACGTTTTCGGCAACGCTGAACACCGGCACAAGCATGAAATGCTGGTGGACCATGCCGATTCCCGCAGCGATCGCGTCACCGGGAGATTGCAGGTCAAGAGGCTCTCCATCGACAAGTACCTCGCCAGATGTCGGCGTGTAGAGTCCATAGAGGATGTTCATGAGCGTCGTCTTGCCGGCACCGTTCTCGCCGAGGAGCGCGATCGTCTCGCCTTCCGAAACGGTCAGGTTGACATCATCGTTGGCCAATACGCCAGGGAACTGCTTCGTGATGTGACGTAACTCGAGTGTCAGGCCGGCCTCCGAGGGTGATGTGAAACGTACATTAGCCAGCTCATGTCTCGACCGCGTTCACCCAACGCGAAGAGGGCCCCCACATCCGTGGGGGCCCTCTCTATTTGTTCAGATGGACTGTCGGATCAGTATCCAACAGGAGTGAAGTCTGCCTTGACGACACCGTCCTTGATGTCCTGGAGCAGTTGGGTGACCTCTGCCCTGAGTTCGTCAGAGACCTTCTCGTCCCAATCGTGGAACTCAGACAGGCCTACACCGTCATTGGCCGGGTTCCCGACAAAGGAACCGGGGGTCCAAGAGCCTTCAGCTTGCTGTTGAACCGAGAGCGTGATCAGTGGACCAATTGCCTTTTCGACCGTCGTGAGCCACAGCGACTTGTACTGGTCGTCCATGGCGAAGAACGCATCGGCATCCACGCCCACGAGCGCCGCGTCAATACCCAGGTCGTTGATTGCGTCTCCAGCAGGAAGGTTAATTGCGCCGCCTACAGGAATGATGATGTCACAACCCTCATCGAAGAGGCCTTCAGCCGTCGTCTTGGCAAGCGCCATATCGGTGAAGCTTCCCGTGAACAGGCCATCGCCAGCCTCAGGATCCCAGCCGAGGACGCTGACATCCGTTCCCTTGACATCGTTGTAATGCAAGGCTCCACGGGTGAATCCATCCATGAATATGGCAACGGTCGGGAAGTTCGCGCCACCATACGTGCAGAGCGTACCGGTGGTGGAAACTCCTGCTGCAAGGTAACCGGCAGCGAATGCAGCCTGGTCGGTCTGATAGACGAGTTCACGAACGTTCGGCAGCGCGAGCGGAGCAAAGTCCGCGTCGGTCAGCACATTGTCGACCATTGTGAAGGTGATGTCCGTGTGCTCCTGAGCATTGATGGCCGTGACCTCGCCCAAGGCGAATCCGACGGTCACGATATGCTCACAACCCTGGCTGACCATCTGATCGATGTTCGGCTGCCAATCAGCCGCATCGGTTGACTCCAGGAAGAAGGAGTCCTCCGTGGCGAATCCAGCATCCATGGCGGCCTGAACGCCCTCCCATGCACTCTGGTTGAAGCTTCGATCGTCAACGCCGGCAAGGTCGGTGACGAGACACGTCTTCACCGGTGTGCCCTCAAAAGCTGGAACAGCTGCCGTTGTTGTCGTCGCGTCTGACTCGCTGCTACATGCAGCAGCCACGAGCGCGAGAACGAGGAGCAGCGCGAACACGGCTCCCTTTCCCTTGAATAGTGAGCGCATTACGCACCCTTTCATTAGTCGGATGTATTGCCTCAACCCAGTGATGTGAGGCACGCCTAGATGATAATGGGCTTCGAATGGGTACAGCAGCTGGAAAAGCGTTGAGCGTTGAGCGTTTCGCGTCAGGCGTTTGGCGCCACGACACCGTTGGCGATGAACGCTTAGCGCTGAACGCCAAACGCTTCTCAGTTTTCGGCGAGCTCGACGGGGGGTTTTGCGGGGGTCTCGATGGCTTCGAAGGAGAGCTTCTTGTCGTCTTCTTCGTCGATCGTCACAAGGATGGTGCTGCCAGCGGGGAACTCCTTGAAGAGCACCTTCTCTGACAGCGGATCCTCGAGGAGACGCTGGATTGCACGGCGCAACGGCCGTGCCCCGAGCTGTGGGTCGTAGCCCCTCTTCGCGAGCAGTTCCTTGGCATCGTCCGTGAGGACCAGGTCAAGGGCTTGGCTTTCGAGCTGTTCGCGTACGCGGACGAGGAGCAGATCAACGATCAACTTCACCTCTGCCATCGTGAGCTCGTGGAAGACGATGACTTCATCGACACGGTTGAGGAACTCGGGACGGAAGTGGTTCTTGAGCGCCTCCATCACCTTGGCACGCATCTTGTCGTAGTTGACCTCTGCGTCATCCGTCGAGAACCCGATCTTCTTCCGAAGGTCGGCGGTTCCGAGGTTGGACGTCATGATGATGACGGTGTTCTTGAAGTCGACAGACCTGCCCTGGGAGTCGGTCAGACGACCGTCTTCGAGGATCTGCAGGAGGATGTTGAAGACATCCGGATGTGCCTTCTCGATCTCGTCGAACAACACCACAGAGAACGGCTTACGACGTACTGCTTCGGTGAGTTGACCGCCCTCGTCATAACCGACATATCCGGGAGGCGAACCGACGAGTCGTGAGACGGCGTGCTTCTCCATGTACTCGGACATATCGATCTGAATGAGTGCCGATTCGTCTCCGAACAGGAATTCGCTGAGTGTCTTGGCTGTCTCTGTCTTTCCAACGCCCGATGGGCCAAGGAAGATGAAGGATCCACCGGGCCGCTTCGGATCCTTGAGACCCGCTCTTGTCCGCCTGATGGCCTTCGAGACAGCCGCGATGCCGTCACTCTGGCCGATGATTCGCTTGTGGAGTTCGTCCTCCATGTTCAGCAGCTTCGCGGTCTCTTCCTCGGTGAGCCTCTGAACGGGGATCCCGGTCCATTGGGCGAGTACCTCGGCAATCTCGTCCTCGTCGATCGTCGACTTGAAGACAGGCCCGTCCTCGGAGGCCACCTTCTCGGCGTCCGTCCGCTCGGTGACCAACTCGCGCTCGCGGTCGCGCAGCTTGGCAGCGCGCTCGTACTGCTGCGCGTTGACGGCTTCACGCTTGTCGGTTCGAATCTTCCCTATCTGCTCATCGATCTCCTTGATCTCATCAGGGAGATCAGAACGGCGCAGTCGCATGCGGCTGCCAGCCTCATCGATGAGGTCGATCGCCTTGTCCGGAAGGAACCGGTCGGCTATGTACCTGTCGGCGAGGTTGGCTGCGTTGACGAGGGCCTGGTCGGTGTACTCGACTTTGTGGTGCTCTTCGTACGAATCCCGAAGGCCACCGAGAATCTTGATGGTGTCAGCGATCGTTGGCTCCTCGACCTTGACTGGCTGGAATCGTCGCTCCAGTGCCGAGTCCTTCTCGAGGTACTTGCGATACTCCTCGAGCGTGGTTGCTCCAATGGTCTGTAGCTCACCCCTGGCCAGCATGGGCTTGAGGATGCTTGCCGCATCGATTGCGCCCTCAGCCGCGCCTGCGCCTACGAGCGTGTGGATCTCGTCGATGAACAAGATGATGTCCCCGCGCGTCCGGATCTCCTTCAAGACCTTCTTGAGGCGCTCCTCGAAATCGCCGCGGTAGCGTGAACCTGCCACCAATGCGCCGAGGTCGAGGGTGTAGATGTGCTTACCCGTGAGTGTGTCGGGCACCGTGCCGCTCACGATCTTCTGCGCGAGGCCCTCGACGATCGCC
>CBETWC010000210.1:0-3995 GCA_965539925.1 uncultured bacterium | reverse complement strand
TGCAGCCCTCGGCAGGAAGCACAGGGATGCGACCGGGGTTCGACTCTGGACCGAATACGAATCTCTGACGGTCGAAGCCGAACCAGCCGCGCCGTTCCACGCTGATGGCGAGCTACTCGGAACGGCCCACCATCTCGAGATCACACCCGCAGAAGGCGCCCTGCACGTTCTGCGTCCGAGCGATCACCCTTCGTCTGAATGAAGCACAACGCTCATGTAGTTGAACGGGATCTCGATGCCCTCTGCGTCGAGGCGGTTCTTGATCCGTCGATTGAACTCTCGCTTGACCGTCCAGCGTTCCTCGGTAATGACCGTCGCCTGCACCCTGATCTCGACAGCAGACTCATTGAGTTTGTTCACTCCGAGCATCTCGGGTTCTCCGAGGAATGACCCGGACCACTCCGGATCGTTCCTCATCAACGTGATCTCGTCGAGGATGACCTCAATCGCCTTGTCGACGTCCGTGTCGTAGGACACTCCGATGTCAGCGACCACCTTCGCCACATCGGGTGTCATGTTGGTGGTCACGGTGATGTGTCCATTCGGCACATGATGTTCATTTCCATGGATGTCCCGAAGCACGGTCGTCCTGAGCTTGATCGCATCGACCGTCCCTGAGACACCACTGATCGAGACAACGTCACCGATGCCGAACTGATCCTCCACCAAGATGAAGAACCCTCCGATGATGTCCTTCACCAGATCTTGTGCACCGAATCCGATCGCGATACCGATTGTCGTTGCAACCGCCACCAGCGGCGTCATGGGAATCCCCCAGATACCCATCGTCGTCAGGACAACGGTCGTCCACACGATCATCCGCACGAGCATCACCATCACGCTCGTGAGAGTCACGAGACGCTGACCTCGTTCGCGATCCGAGTAATCGTCCGAATCGCCGTACTGTCGCTCCACCTTGTTGGACCACCGTTGGATGGCTCGTCTGATGAACCAGAGAACGACAAACGCAATGACTACGACTGTGACGGTGGCAACTATCTCGGCTCCGATGCCACTCATGAAGTTATTGATCGCGTCGGTCACCGTGTCGAACACGTGTCGGCCCTCCTCTAAGGGTTCAGAACTCCCATTGCTTCCACACCCAACGATACGAAGGTCGCCGCCGCAAGCCCGATCTCATCGACAGAGGCTTCTCCGACACCCGAATCACTTGTGGCACGGGACGCCTTCCACCCATCGTTCGCTGCAATGCGGAGATCAATGGCGAGCTTCGATATCACCGTTCTCTTTGTGTCGAGCCGATCCGACAGGGACGCGATCAGGTCGGAGACATCAGTATCCGGACCGTGAGCCACGGTTCGTACCACGTCGGGTTCTGCAAAGCCATCGGACTCGAGCAGCCGTTTGAGATCGCTGGCCACGACCGTTGCATCATCTCCGAGCCGGTCCACGTGATTCAACACGAAAACGAACTGGCGCTTATACGGCACGAGCTTGGCCAGGAACTCCTCATGGACGACGTTGTCGGCGTACTTCTCGGGATCGAGTACCCACACAACTGCATCGACAATCGGCAGCACGGCCTCGACGATGTGTTTGTGGGCCTTTGCCGTACTGTCGAAATCGGGCAGATCCACAAGAATCGTGGATTCGACTGCCTTCGACTCGACCCGGCTCGGGACATCGAGGTCCGAAAGCAGCCTGGCGTAGCTGCTCATCCTCCCCCGAGGCACAACAGCCATTGCCTTGTCTGTTGTCGGCCGAACGACACCGACCGGAGCCACGGTATCGCCGATGATCGCGTTGATCAGGGACGACTTCCCCGACCCGGTTCCGCCAGCGAATGCAACCACGAGAACTTCCCCCACGTATCCGAGCTTGCCGCGAGCTCTCTTCACAACTCGGGCGAGCTCAAGCCTCGACTCGGACGACACGGCCCCCTCGGAACGAGCCACGGCCAGATCCGCCAGATCGAGAAGTGGAGAGAGCTCAGTCATCCGTTGGCGATCTCCTCGGAAGCAGCCAGTAGCTCACCGGGCTTGAATGAGCCGCACACGTCGATCGCCGTGCGCCATGCATCGAGCCGCTCCTCGACCTGGCCATCGATCGTACCCACGAGAGCGTCGTAGATCTGTCGGGTCGCCGTCTCCAGATTGGACCCCATGACCCGACGGACACGCTTGGCGACATGCACCGCAGAATTGACCCCCACCTTCCACGATGCGTGGTCGAGCATCTGCTCGGTAGCTGATCTACGCCAACGGATCTTCGCCTCACGTCGAAAGCGGTTGGCCGCTTCGTCGCGCCATTGAGTCAGATCTGCTTCCAGCGGAGAGCTCTGCCACCGACCCAGGGATTCAAGTAGGCGTCTCGCCAGATCCTTCTCAGCGGAGCCGGAGATCATACGATCCAGTTCGTCGATCAAACGGCGAGCGTCGGCGACCAGTACCTGCTCTGTAGCCAGCCAACTCTCGCCGACGTCCAGATCACGACCCGTGAACTCGGGTCGCACGACGGACTCCACGTCGCTCTCCAGTCGACCCATATTGATTGCACCAGCAGTGACCACTCCAGCTATGTGCCTACCTGCCGTTGCGGCCGCCGCACGGGCGATCGAGGTCTTGTCTTGTGCAGGAGCCAGCTCAGAAGTCACCTCAGTGATGCGACGGAGCAAATCCGATGAGTCACCTGATTCATCGACGACGAGCACTTCTGCTGGTGCGAATCGCTCCTGTACCGAGTCCAGTATCTCGACGCGTTCTGATGGCAGCCCGCGCTGGCGGTTCAGCACGACCATCGTCGTCGGAACCGCCTGCATCGAATCCCACAGGTCTCGAGTCGTTGCGTCGCCGTACCGGGCTGGCGACACCACGAGCACGCCGACATCCGCCCCGGCGAGCGCAGATCTCACTGCATCCGTGTCGGTCTCCCATGCGGGTGTATCCATGATCGACATGCCGCCGGGGAGCCCAGGAGCGTGCACGTATTCGCTCGCGTGGTCGACATCTGAACGCTCCGAGGATCCGGCCATAACGGACGCCGTCGTGGTCGGCCGCAGGACACCGGTCTTGGACGCCTCTGTTCCGGTAAGCGAATTCAAGAGATGCGACTTCCCGACTCCCGTGCATCCGACGAGCACAACAGAGACCTGAGACGAGGCAAGGCTCTCGAGCACGTCGGCTGACGTCCTTGCATCCGTGAGAATCCGAGCGTCCTCCATGCCAAGGAGAACCTGCGGTACCTGGTCGAGTACGTCCTTGAATTCACCTATGAGATCGGTCACAACACCATTTCAGCAGAACCTCGGGGCACACCGGCACTCGTAAGTCACGTGACGCCTTCCAGCAGGTCAGATTCTCCCTCGGTCCACCCAACGGCGGAGTACAGCAACTCGAAGTCCTCCCACGGATACACGGATTCCACAAGCTCGGTCGGCGCTGCGAACCAGAACCCGCTGGGATCAACCTGGGTCCGATGCGCCCGAAGAGCATCTCTTCCGCGCTCGACGAATCCGGTCACATCGATCTGGGTCAGCTTGCGTTGGGGCTCCTCCATCCCTGTGAGCCGATCCAGCCAGATCTCGAATGGCGACTCACCGATGGATCTGAGCATCGCATCATGAAGCGACGTGATTCGGGCGATCGTGAACACGGGCGCGTACAGCTTCTGGACCTGCCACGGTTCTCCAGCGTCTGGGAACCGACGACCGTCGGCCGCTGCCTCAACCAGGGCCATGGACAGTTGGTGCACAAGAAGGTGGTCGGGATGGGGGTAGAACTCGTGAGCGTCGTACCCGAGGACGACATCGGGCCTCTCCTGCCTGACGACGCCCACCACGTGCCTCAGCACATCGTCGAAGGGCTGGTGACAGAACGCGTCAGGGTGTCCATTCCCTTCGGAGTCCGGCATGCCGGAATCCCTATAGCCAAGCATCACGACATGATCGAACCCGATGATCCGCGCGGCAACTGCCAGTTCTGAGGCGCGAACGCCAGCGAGGTCTGCTCGAATGTCGGGTGTATCCATTGCCGGGT
>CBETWC010000209.1:0-4040 GCA_965539925.1 uncultured bacterium | reverse complement strand
CCTTGTGCCTTACGCTGAAGCAATCTTCGGAATCGGCCAGGGCCAACGAGATCTTTCTTGACCGCGAAAGAAGTGCAAAAGTACCGCTCACATCCACAACCCCGGAAGAGCCCATTTCGTTGGCCCACACCTGTATGTCCGACCACAACTGATCGATCTCTTCGGTGATTGAGTCATCTACTTCGTCACCAACGAAGGAGGCTTGGAAGTGGCCGTCAATGTCGGACCGTTGCCAGCCCGCATCGGAAGCCAACTGTTCGAGCTGCGGAATCCAATCTCCAGCCAGTTCGTAGCAATCGGCGCCAGTGATGGTTACGGATGATCGAAACGTGCTCGCGACCGGACCTATGTTGATATTGCCAGTGCTCGTCTTCGCGGTTCCGGTCGTCGACTCGTCGCCGATCATGTCAAGCTCTCGATCCTCCACCCCGATCGAATTCTGTCGATCTGTGAATGTGCCCGAGGCGTCATAGACGTGTGTGATGAGGATCGGCTCAGGTACCTCGATCTCCATCACTGCTTCGCCATCGAGAATCCAGTCTCCGGTAAATATGCCTTCAGAATTCACATCAAGAGTGATCAAGGACTCAAGAGCACCGACCCACAGCGCCGAACCGCCTTCGGTAGTGCCAGACAACGTCCCGAACACAACGGCATCCCCGACCCAGATGCCTTCCCTTGCCTTCGGCTTGGATAGGTCACTCTGCGAGCGAGCCGGTGCAGGAAGAAGCGCCAAGAGGACCGCGAGGGACACGAACACGACTCCCATTCGTGCGACACTCCATCGCCACGAGCGACTCGATGCACCTGACAACACGATCACAAGTGCTCCTCAGCCAGAAGCTCCCGTACACGCAGGGCGTATTCGACTATCACGTCGCGCGACACCGTTGGAAGAATCTCAGCTTCACACTCGGCCCTCCCTCGCTGGACCAATCCCGATCCTGGATCGCATTCCGACAGCCACAGGGCCGCACACGGCGCTTAACGCCCAGTAAACGCCTCTGTTCACACCGGTTCGCGGCAAGCACCATCGCGGAGAAGTAGCTCAGCAGTGCACCTCGATGGAGGACTGTTCCAGCGCAGCCGTCTTGCTCGAGACCAGAGTGACTTCCCAGGTGAGCAAGCCATCGGATACCTCTGGTTTCTGCAGAGGTGAGGGGTTTCCCCACTGAGCCCCGTCAATCCAAAGCTGGAGCGAGATTCGATCACCAACCCCTTCGCCGAGAAGGAGTTCATCCTCACCGGAATTGAAACTGACCAAGTACGAATCAGAGCTCACGTCGCACACATCCGCATCGGTGAACCTGTAGACGTCCGAGCCGATGGTCACGATCGCATAGTCGCCGGATTCAGCCGGCGAGGATTCGGGTTCGTCAGCAGGTTCATCCTGCGAGGATTCGGGTTCGTCAGCAGGTTCATCCTGCGCGATCATCGTCGTCGCTTTCTGTTCGTCGGGATTAGCGGAATCCGGATCAGACGTACTCCCCCCGCAAGCTGCGATGGTCAGCACCATCACGGTCACCAGTCCGAGTAGCTTCTTCGTCAAGTCAGATCCTCCCCATGTCCCGGCAGCGCAGACACCTGTTGCCGGCGCGCCTCAACAGGATGACACGCCGCGCTAAACGCTCGCTTAACGCCGAGGCTGAAAGCCATGTCCCGATCGGCGTTAAGTGGTCGTTTAGCGCCATTTGCCACCATGGCAGGGATACGACTACACGGATGGTGCCTGCCCATGTTCCAATCACGCACGAAGAACCTCACGATTCGACTGGGAGGTGCCTTGATCGCTCTCTCCCTCATCGGTTCCGCGTGTGCCCAGTCATCCTCAACGCAAACGGATGCCCCGACACAAGTGCTGGACGCGCCAGCAGGATCAGAGGAGGCCGGTGACACAGGTGAGTCATCGACAGAGGAAGGCGGAGCGACCCCCGTTGAGTCTGCCTCCTCTGTCCCGGATCGACCGGCAAACCCTCTCCCGGTCACCTTTGTCCCCGATGCCGCTGCCTCAGTGTCTGTCGAGATTGATGCGGCAGGAGGGTCGCTGACGACGACCGATTCGAACGGCGTGACGTACACGCTCATGATTCCTGAGGGAGCCCTCTTCGGATCGGAGCAGATAACAATGACCCCGATCGCTCTGACGGAGTCCCCATTCGAGGACGCCACAGCCTTCGCCGTATCGCTGGAACCTGACGGACTGGTCTTCTTCGAGCCAGCGACTCTGGAAATCTCAGGACCCACGTTCAATGAATCGACGTCCCTCGCGTTCTCCTCCGACCACAGCGGCGATGACTTCGGGGCTCAGCTCGCGGTCATGGGAGACACCGCGACGGTTCGAGTCACTCACTTCTCACTGGGCGGTCTCGTGGAGGCGCAAGAGGCAGAGATCGAGTCGATCTTCGACGAGTACGCGCCACGATCCCGTGAAGGGCGGCATCTGCAGGACATCGCGGCCATCAACCGACTCGTAGAAGACCTTGACGCCCGCGGCGCCACGCTCGGGTCGATTCTGGAATCATGGTTCGGAGAGCTCAGAGTCGACGCTTCGACAGCCAATGATGCAACGACCGTCGAGAGCCTTCTTGGTGAGTTCATCAACGCACGGAGTTACTTGGACCTGCTGCGCACACTTGACGGTGGCTCGGCGATCGGCATGTCGACAGATCAGGCCATGGTCGAGACCGCATTGGCCCTTGAGGAAGCAGCGGCTCGGCTATTCGATCAGGAGAATCTCCGGTGTATCCAGGATCGAGACCCAGATGCAATGTTCGCCATGCTGAAGTGGGCGCTCGTGTACGCGTGGATAGCGGGGAACATCACGGGCGAAGGATCCCGCAATGTGGAGATGGGCACCGCAATCAAGCGATGCGCCCATTTCCGAGTCGAGTTCTCAAGTTCGACCGCTGCCGAGTTCTTCGCAGATGTCAACGCGAGCGTTCCTCTTGAGCTACCAACTGATCTCATCCTCAACACAGGAACCCTGAGCTACCCGACGGTCACGGGGACGCTTACCGGGTTCGGTGGTGGGGGCAAACTCAGTTGCACAGCGCAGGCGCAAGTCGACGTCGGAATGCAGCTCTCCTTCAACCCAGTCTTCGGCCACCTCAGCGACTCGGAGTTCGATGGTGCGGCCGTTGCCATCCGCTTCCATGTGACGAACTGGGTGTGCGACGGAATGAATATCCAGCAGGCATTGTGGATTCCGTGGTTCGTTGAGGCGTTCCCCTCTTACCGCACCGCAGATGGCTTCTTCCGGTTCGATACTCAGCGCTCGAATGAGGTCGGAGTGTGGACCGAACTCAAAGACGCAAAGAGCGCCCATGGCGTATCCGCCACATTCGAAGTGAAACTGATTCACGATCCCCAGTTGCCATAGGGCCCCAGGGGCACGTCGTAAACCTATATATCGTTTCGATATAGCCATATGTATCGAAACGATATAGACTGGTTCATCATGCTCGACTTCGCCATTCTTGGACTGCTCGTGGAACGTCCCCGACACGGGTACGAACTGCGTCGCTCTCTGGGCGAACTCGGATTCTGGAAGGTGTCCTTCGGGTCCCTCTACCCCTCCCTCCGCCGTCTCGAGAAGCGCGGGGCGATCGAAGCAACGAAGGTATCGGGGCGTCGCAAGGCGTATGAAATCACTGCTGAGGGTCAGAAGGTCTTCGACTCACTGCTGCAGGCAAACCCTGAAGCAACCGAGACCACAAGAGGGTTCCAGGTCCGTCTTGCCTTCCTTGGACATCTTCCCTCGGACCGCCGCATCCAGGTGATGAATCGCAGGCGCAGGGAGCTTTCGACACAACTCAAGACAGCACGCGAGACCCTCATCGAGGCTCGCTCAACGACGAAGAACGCGGACCGGTATCGCATTGCCCTCATGGAGCACTCGATGCAGTCCACAGAAGCAGACATTGCGTGGCTCGACGGACTCGTCGCTGCCGAACGCGGTGTCGCTTCCGCCAATTAGACAAGCAGATCACAGAAGCAGGAGGACTCGATGTCCAAGGTGAAAGTAGCCATCGCAGGGCTCG
>CBETWC010000208.1:0-4062 GCA_965539925.1 uncultured bacterium | reverse complement strand
TCTGATCTCCTCTTCCCGACCCTCTTCGCTGCATGCTATCGGCCGACGGATGTGAGCCTGCTTCCCGCCTCTGGCCGACAGCTGATGGCTGATAGCTGATGGCCTCTCTCCGACCCTCACATCAGAAACGGCACCAGCCTCCAAGGGACCTCGCTGCGGTACGTGCGGTAGCCGTCGACGCTGTCGATCAGCATCTCCTCTTCCCTTCCGGTCTTGGCCATGAAGAAGACGAGGAAGGTGGCCGAGGAGAGAAGGACGACCGGGTTGGCATAGGCGAGACCAGCACCAAGCGTGAAGACCACTATCCCTGAGTACATGGGATGGCGAACATACCGGTACGGACCACCGTTGACGAGGAGTGCGCCATCCATTGGCCGTGGGAAAGGGGACACCTGCCATCCGTGTTGGAAGAGGGACCACACCGACAGTGCAGTGCCAGCCAGGGCAACGATGATGCCCATGATCTGGGCGTAGATCAGGCCCGGCACGTCGCTGACGGTGTCACCGGAGATGAGGGCAACCAAGAAGATGACGAAGATAATCCCCTGTGCAATAACCCACCCGACGCCTAAACTAATATCTGAGTCGGGTTGACTTAGATTTTCTGGCATTGCCGGGCCTCAGTGGTGTTGGACAAGGCGCTTAGTATCTCATGAAGGACCGGGAACCCATGGATATCAACAACTTCACACAGCGGAGCCAGGAAGCCATCCTCGGTGGAAAGGCAACCGCCGAGAGTCGCAATCACCAGTACGTACAGCCAGAACACCTTCTTGATGCCCTGCTGGCCCAGACCGACGGGATCGTGTACCCACTACTCACCAAGATCGGTGTGCACGTGTCCGACATTCGCGGGCCCCTCGATCAAGCTCTTGACGCGATGCCAACGGTGATCGGCGGCGGCGAGGTCAGCTTCGCCCCGGAGACAATCGGAGTGCTCGAAGCAGCCAATGCGGAGAGAGGGGCCCTCAAGGACTCCTACGTATCGGTGGAGCATGTCATCATCGCTCTTGCCGAGTCGAAGACCTCGGTTGGTGGCGCGCTTCGGGACGCTGGCATAACGAAGGACACCGTGCTGGCAGCGCTGGTCGACGTGCGTGGAGCGCAGAGAGTGACGAGTCAGAATCCGGAGGACACCTTCGCTCCCCTTGAACAGTACGGACGCGATCTCACCGAGGATGCCCGCAAGGGGAAACTCGATCCGGTGATCGGAAGAGACGAGGAGATCCGGCGCGTCGTCCAGGTGCTCTCGCGCCGGACGAAGAACAACCCGGTGCTCATCGGTGAACCCGGCACAGGCAAGACCGCTATCGCCGAGGGGCTTGCCCAGCGCATCGTCGATGGCGATGTACCTGAGAGTCTGAAGAACCGTCGCCTGATCGCACTCGATATCGGATCGATGGTCGCTGGAGCCAAATTCCGGGGAGAATTCGAGGAACGTCTCCAGGCAGTGCTCAACGAGATCAAGGCATCGGAGGGGCGGATCATCACGTTCCTCGACGAGATGCACACGATCGTCGGCGCAGGAGCGGCCGAGGGTTCGATGGATGCATCGAACATGCTCAAGCCGATGCTCGCTCGTGGTGAGTTGCGCATGGTCGGCGCTACGACGCTCGATGAGTACCGCAAGTACATAGAAAAGGATGCTGCTTTGGAGCGCCGATTCCAGCCGGTGCTTGTTGAGGCGCCATCGGTTGACGAGACCATCGGAATCCTGCGTGGACTCAAGGAACGCTACGAGGTGCACCACGGTGTGCGGATCACCGATGCGGCACTGATCGGCGCGGCCGTGCTCTCCGACCGATACGTGACCGGTCGCCACCTCCCGGACAAGGCGATCGACCTCGTCGACGAAGCTGCTTCGAAGCTGCGCATCGAGATCGATTCCATGCCTGACGAGATCGACGAACTCGCGCGCCGTCGTCGTCAGCTCGAGATCGAGAAGCAGGCGCTCTCCAAGGAAGAGGACAAGGCGTCGAAAGAGAGACTCGATGCGATCGAGGAGGAGCTTGCGAACCTGGGCGAGAAGCTCGACGCCCTGAGCGCCCACTGGCAGCTGGAGAAGGACTCCATTGCCCAGATCCGCTCGACGAAGGAACAGATCGAGGAGGCCAGGGGCAGTGCTGAGAAAGCTGAGCGTGAGGGCGACCTCGAGAAGGCCGCGGAACTGCGCTACGCCACGCTCCCTGCGCTTCAGCAGCAGTTGACGGAGGGTCAGGAGAAGCTCGATGAACTCCAGACCGACCTCAAGATGCTCAAAGAGGAAGTCGACGACGAGGATGTCGCCGACGTCGTGAGCCGCTGGACAGGCGTACCCGTGTCCAAGCTCATGGAGGGTGAGATGCAGAAGCTCGTCCACCTCGAGGAGCACCTGCATGAGCGAGTCGTGGGACAGGACGACGCGGTGTCGGCGATCTCGAACGCCATCAGGCGATCGCGGGCAGGACTGTCGGACCCGAACCGGCCGATCGGGTCTTTCCTCTTTCTTGGTCCGACCGGTGTTGGCAAGACCGAACTTGCGAGGGCACTTGCTGAATTCATGTTCGACGACGAGCGCGCCATGGTGCGCATCGACATGTCCGAGTACATGGAGAAGCACTCCGTCTCGCGTTTGATCGGTGCCCCTCCGGGGTATGTCGGATACGACGAGGGTGGCCAACTCACCGAGGCCGTACGCCGTCGGCCCTACTCGGTGGTGCTCCTCGATGAAGTCGAGAAGGCACACCCTGAGGTGTTCAATGCCCTGTTGCAGGTCCTCGACGACGGTCGCATGACCGATGGCCACGGCCGCACGGTGGATTTCACGAACGCCGTGCTCGTGATGACCTCGAACCTCGGTTCGGAGTTCATCGACCCAGACATGCCCTACGAGGCTGTCGAGTCACGCGTCATGGACGTGGTTCACACTCACTTCCGCCCCGAGTTCTTGAACCGTATCGACGACACGATCGTGTTCCACCGGTTGTCGAAGGATGACCTGCGCCAGATCGTTCGGATCCAGTTCGAGGCGTTGCGCGAGCGCCTTGCAGATCGCAAGATCACGGTCGAGTTGACCGATGAAGCCATCACCTGGTTGACAGACAACGGCTACGACCCGGCCTACGGAGCCCGCCCCCTCAAGCGCCTCCTGCAAACCGCTGTTGCCAACCCCCTTGCCAGCCAATTCCTCGAAGGCGCCCTCCCCGAAGGCTCCCAAATCAAGATCGGGGCGAACGACTCCGGCCTCACCTTCACCTAACCCGTTCTGGCGTCCCTCAGCGAAATATGTTTCGCTGAGGGACGCCAGAAGTGTGTGGGTCTATCCGTCGAGGGTGGCCCGCCACTCGGCTGCGTATTCTTTCATCAATGCCGCTGCCTCTGGTGCGGCTGAGAGGTTGTCAAGGCCACTGTGGTCATCCGGATGCGCCAAGTGGGCCCATTCCTGGAATTCCACGTAGATCGGCCACCACGGATCCGATCTCTCAGGACTCTGACTGAAGAACGCAATTGCGCCGTCGTCGATTCGGATCGCCATGACAGACGTCTCCGGCTCGGGATGGAACGGTTCGAACTCGGACGTGCGAGAAAGGATGCACCTGGTTGTTCGGCTCGCGGGCGAAGTCCGGCACTCTGTTATCTCGACCGTCGAATCCATCTCTGTCCAGTAGTGATACATACCAGCGATGAAGGTGCGTGGGTCATTCGAGGTCGGAGCCCGAAAGTCACTCGCCGCGAGGCCCCGGGCGCCGGCGGCCTCATAATCCCCGGCGTTCAACTCCGCAGCCCACGCCTCCAAGTAGGCAACTGCCTCCTCGTCAACGACCGCCGAAGCAACCTTTGTTGGTGCCGACTCCTCGACGACTGCCTGCGTGGTCGGAGGCGCGGCCTCCGTCGTCGGCGGTGTCGTTGCTGGCGGTAGCTCATCAGCTGGGCTCGACAGGAGCATTGCTGCTCCCACGAACACGATCACCACGGCGAAGGCCGCTGCGGCGACAAGCCATCCGCTTCGTTGCTTCTTCTCTGGTTCAAGCGGCTTGGTCAGTTCTTGTACGTCCACGTTCCCGCTCCTTGATTGGGTGAGGA
>CBETWC010000207.1:0-4130 GCA_965539925.1 uncultured bacterium | reverse complement strand
CCTGTGTTGGCACGGCGGATGTTCGATCAAGCGGTCCCAGATCGCGGATCCAGGTGAAGGGAGGACAATCTGTCGCGATCTACGTGCGACATATGCAGGCTTCTTCCTCGCTCCCACAAGGGGGAGACAAAGAAGAGACCATCACTGACACGTCTGTGAATCTTCAATGTGTCGCACATGTCCACGGCAGGACACCCTGAACATGGGCCGAACCGCCGATAGGTGTCGTCACCGACCGGGATCGATCATGGGGGGTGTTGGGCCGTAGCCCTTGCCTCGCTTGCTGCGATCGTGCTTGTGTCGCACCCTCTGGGCGGGATCGATGATGCCGTGATCGGCCTGCAGGCGTTGAATCTGCTCGTATGGCCCCACGACGGTGATCTTCGAATTCGGCGGGATCTTGACAGCGGGTCCCGGGTGTTGGTCCATTCTCCCTTTGGCATCGACGAATCCCAGGGTGTTGACGTTGTACTTCCCCCAGATGTCCCACACGGTCTCGTGCGTGAGCGTTGAATGCTCCGGGACGGAGATCGCGGCGTGAACAAATAGAACCTCGCCGACATAGAAGCTGTCCTTCACGGATGGATCCACCGCGGCAGCTGCGAAAGCTGGCGCCGCCAACGCCGAGGCGCTGAACGCTGCTTCGATGTCGAAGCTGTTCACGATCTTGGTTGCGAGGCCTTCATCGAAGAATCGGAGGACGACACGGATATCAGGTCTCACCTCGCGGGCATCCAACGCAATCTCGACATTGACGAGATCGTCATCGGTACACGCGATGACCGCCACTGCACGCTCGAGACCCGCCTTCAACAAAACGTCGGTCTTACGGGCGTCTTCGAACAGGATCGGTATGCCCTGCTCGGTCAGGTAACTCACAAACGGGCTCTCCGCGTTCTTCTCAATGACCGTCATTTGGGTGTCGAATCGTTCGAGTTCGAGCACGACTCGATATCCAACGCGTCCGAGTCCGCACACGATGACGTGGTTCTGCATTCGCTTGCTCCTTCTCGTGTACAACATAGGGAGGCGCTGCCGAAGAATGAAGTCCATCACCGTGGCAGCGGCCAGCGCGAGGATCACGATGCGCACGAATGTGATGATCGTCACCAGCACCTGAGTGTCCGTGTGTCGCGATGCCAGATCAAACATCGTGTTGTTCCCGCCGACCATCAACAGCACGAGCATGAATGCCCGCGGCGCGTAGATCCCCTCACGCACGGATATGACGATGGTCGCGATAAGAACCACGATGGCTATCGCGATCACTGCCTTCATCAGGGCACGACGCAGGGCGATGTTCCGTTCGTTCATCGCATCACCTCACAACACGCAAACGCGCTGACACTGCCCCGAGCGGTGCTGCAACCGCTGAGAGGCGCACTGAACTCAAATCGACGGTTGAGCTCATGCTCCGGACACATCCATGTGGCGATGTTCCAACTCTACGCATTTGGCGCTCAACGCCGAAACCGGTGCAACCAAAACTGTGGGTCCAGTTCACTCGTCTTGCGAGGAATCGCGATGGTCACACAGAGAGCGGCACCGACTGTCGCCGAGGATGGTTGTACCGGCATGAGGACGCGCCCCGTGATCAAGGTTCGGCATGTCCCATGAGGCCGGATGCGGCGCCCCCCGGTGGAGAGGCACCGCATCCACCCACCTACGTTCAGGTGAGGTTGGCGATGAGTAGATCGACGAGTGAACGGATCAGCAGTTGATCAGTGCAGTCGACGATCCAGTCGTTGACGTCAGGGGTTGCCCCGCATCCATCAAGTCGCATCCTCAGGTTCTCGAGCATGTGGATGGCCTGTGCGTTGTTGCCTCTTGCTACAGCGCGTTCCGCTGCTTCCAGCCGAGCGTTCGTCGCTGTTCGGTTACCACGACCGGTGAACGACTCCTCGCTCAACCCATTGATCGCGTTCTCGATGAACTCGGTGTCCTGCCCATCAGGGATACCGTCGTCGTCTGTGTCTGAGTCCAACGGGTCAGTGCCGAACATCACCTCGATGCCGTCTTCGAGTCCGTCATCGTCGGTATCCGGGTCGAGAGGGTCGGTGCCATACACATTGACCTCGTCACCATCACTCAACCCATCATCATCAGTGTCCGGGTCGAGAGGGTCGGTGCCATACACATTGACCTCGTCACCATCGGTGAGGCCATCGTCATCAGTGTCGGCATCGTCGGGATCAAGCCCCAGCGCCAACTCTTCTCCGTCGAGCAGACCGTCATCGTCTGCATCGAGGTCGATGGTGAACGCGATGCCATCAAGGACAGGCGTTGGCGGGAACTCGGCTATCGGCGGATCGGTCAATGGGACAGGAAGGTTGCCCGCCGCGACCTGTGCTGCGAAGCCTGGATCGAAGCCGACCGCCGCCTCGACGGCGTCACCGATCTGCTGAGCGATGCTGGCATCGACGAACATCTGCCCGAGGCTCCCCGAGAGCAACGTGATGTTGTCCGGGTCAGGCAGGATGGCGAATATGCCCTCGAAGTCGAGGTCAAGGTCCAGAGTCGCTGCGGTGCTGAGCCAGTGATAGATCGGCTGGAGGTCGATGCCAACCGTGTCCCCCGGGGTGGCAGGAATCTGCAGGGTCACCGTTTGGGTTGAGCCTGCTGCCTGCCACTCGAGTACGTCAGCGATTCCAGGGAGATCCCCTCCAACGAGGGTTGCATTGGCAATCGTCGCGACCGTAGACGCTCCTCCGAGACCGGGGAAAGCCCCCGGGCCCACCGGACCAAGCGTTATGTCACCGACAACTTCAGCACTCAGCACATCGAGTCCGACGAAAGTCAACAGAGCACTATCGCCGGAGGCAGGCAGGACAACCGCCGGATCTGCCCCGAGTGGAGCGGTGAAGTGCCCAGCGGCCCCCACGAGCTGGAAGGACTCGAGCTCCTCATCGATGCTGTCCAGAGCCGCAAGGATCGGACAGAGCGGGAGTAGTGGCGAAAACGGGAGACATGCCGCCACAAACGTCCCGGCAGAGACATCGAAATTTGTCACAAGATCAGCCGTTACATCGAGATCGAATTCGACGCTGGCATCGTTGGTGGGTTGGAAGATCACGTCAACCGGTACGGTTCCGCCCGGAACGAGGTCCTCACGGTTGTAGCTGATAGTTATGTCTGCTCCGAGATCAACCCGGATCTCACCCACGGCATCAACCGCGAATTCCCAGTTGATCCCCAGCATGTCGCCGGTCTCGACCTCACTGATGTCTACTTCGGTACTGAAGCCGAGCTCGACGTGGATGGTTTCTGAAGCGGGCGTGGCTGCTGCTGCCGGAGCAACCAGTACGAGAGTAAGTGCGAACGCTGCTGCCACAGCAACGATGCGTCGTATCTTGCGCGACATTGTTGGGTCCCTTCTCTTGAGAGTGGGTGCCCACCATGCCTTCGCCTAAACCAAGCCAAGGATATCTTCGAAGCAAGAACCGTCAAGGGCCAATTCACAAAGGGTCACACCAGCCACGGAAGCCGCCGAAAGAGCGAAACGACAGAAATCCCTGCGGGGCAAAGGCTTGGCCCCGTAGGCGTACTGCCCTTGCACCAGTGATCCCTGCCGTGTCGGGCCGGGCCAGCGTCACTGCCGTCTCAGGGAGGGCGTCGCCGCTCATGTTTCGGGAACCCCCCGGGGTATATGCAACGTCCAATTCGTTGACAAGACAAACACAACAGGTGGGAGAGGTTGGCGCGTCCAGCGCACGCTCTCCTTCTTCGTTGCAAACAAGGATACCGATGAAGAAGGCAATCTCAACCCTATTCGTCGTTGGCGTGATGGCGTCGGCGCTCGTCGTCGGTCCAGCCGCGGCGTATGCCAACCCGAACAGCCAAGGTGCCTGCACCACGATCCAGGACGGCGAACTCAGCTATCCGGGAACCGAAGGCAGGCTCGACCACGCCCTTGCTGGCGAGACCATCACGGTCGGCTACGACGACTACGGGTACAACTACCAAGCCCAGATGTTCAAGGGCTCGTACTTCAACGCATACTCGGCTCGCGACGGATACGACGCGTACACCGGAAATGGCGCCGAATACGACGCTGCGTACATCGCTGCCAACTCTGGCGCTGATGAGCACTGGGCCTGGGACTACCGCAACGACCAACTCACCATGAAGTG
>CBETWC010000206.1:0-4132 GCA_965539925.1 uncultured bacterium | reverse complement strand
GTGCGCAAGGAGCTGGGTATTCGAACGGTTTTCAACTTCCTCGGCCCACTGTGCAACCCCGCAGGAGCCCGCATGTCGGTTGGAACGTCCGATCCCGCCATGGCACGGTTGATGATCGATGTGCTGGCGGCACGCGGCGTTGACAGAGCATTCGTCGTCCATGGTGAGGACGGTCTCGACGAGCTGACGACCACTGCTCCCACCCGCATCTTCCGGTTGGTGGATGGTGAGGTCACCGAGGCAGAATTCACGCCCGAGGACTTCGGCGTCCAGAGAGCATCCATCGATGACCTCGTCGGTGGCAATGCAGAGAAGAACATCGCCATCACACGGGCGGTGCTTGCAGGAGAGCCCGGGCCACACAGGGACATCGCCCTGGTAAACGCTGCCCCTGCGATTGTTCTGGCCGAGCTTGCGGTGGGCTTCACCGACGCGATGGAACTCGCTACTGAGTCGGTTGACAGCGGCTCTGCCTCGGCCGTGCTCGACGCTGCAGTGTCGTTTAGCTGACCGTTCCCGTAAAGCGGCACGTGTTGTACCGTGTCGGCAATGAAACGTCTCTCCCTGATTCTGGCAGTATTCGCCCTGTTCGCCGCGTCGTGCACGAGCTCTACTGTTGAGGGGAGTTCGGTCCAGGCGGAGTCAGACGATGGAGCCATCGAGAGTTCTTCCTCCGCTGACACCACCTCGACGGATTCGTCGACGGTGCCGTCATCAGCAGAAGATGATGATGATTCAGACTCGTCGTCCGAAGCGAAGCCTCCTCCTGAGGGGCCGGCCGCTCCTGACTTCACGCTCGCTCTCGAACCCAGCGGTGAATTCGTCCTGAGCCAGGAAGTCAAGCCGGTCTACATGATCTTCTGGGCAGAGTGGTGAAGCGTATGTCGACGGGAGTTGCCCGTCGTCGATCTTGTGGCAAGTGACTACCTCGAGGACGTTGCGTTCGTGGCCGTCGCCGGTCGGGGTGACATCGAAGCCTCCCGCGAGGAGGCTGGTCGATCGTTCTCAGACAATCTCATGTGGGGCCTCGACGACAGTATCTGGGGCCTCTACGGCATCCCTGGTCAGCCAGCTTCAGTCCTGATCACCGATGGTGTCGTTGTCGATGCTTGGTTCGGTGCCATCGGGGAGCAGGAACTGAGGAATCGGTTGGATAACCTAGTTTCGCTGAGCTCATAGCTCAGCGAAACGCTGTCAGGTATCAGGCGTCAGGTTTCAGCCAGAGCCACGTAGCGATTCCGAGTCCGGTGACGACCGCGGCACCGTAGAGCCAGATGGGGCCGCCGGTGAGGGAGATCCGGAGGGGTTGTGTGATGAGGCGCACACCGCCTGCGGCGGCGAGTGAGAGGCCTGCAGGAACACCAAGGGGTGGCCGGCCTCGCTGTTTCCAGATGGCAATGGCGATTGCAGCGAGAAGATAGAGTGCCGCCGCGTAGATCTCGACAGGGTGGCGGGTGATATCGCTGCCCGGCGCAGTCTGGGCCCACGGAAGATCCGACACCGTGCCGAGCCAGGATCCGCTGACTACGGTGCCTGCGTGCCAGCCGGCGAGACCAGCGAGCACGGAAGGGCCAATCGCGTCGGCGGCTTCGAGAAGCGACTTCCTTGCGAGGAAGCCGAATACCAGAAGTGCAGTGATCGTCGCGCCGGCTGTCGACACACCAGATCGGACAAGGATGATCTGCGCAGGATCGGCAAGAGGATTGATTCCGATCTGCACCATGGCGACGAGTCGACCGCCGAGAATCCCTGCGCCCCCAGCGGTCAGTCCGGCATCCCACAGATCAAGCGCGCATCCTGAAGCGTTCCCCCGCTTGGCCTCCCATCGGAGCATGACCCAGAACCCGCCGACGCCGATCGCGGCAGCGGCGAGCAGGGTGAATTCCATTAGCGCTTGATCTCGTCGAGGTAGAAGGCGAGTGTCGGCTCGTCGAGGATTCCTCTGTGGACCTGAACGAGTGAGCCACCAGCATCGTAGAACATCGTCACCGGGAGGCCTCGGCCCCCGCCCATTGCGAAGGTGACCTGTCCCGTCGGGTCTGCGTACTGTGTCATCGGCGCTGTTGAGAACGTCTGCTCGATGAACGCTGCGGCATCATCAGGATTGTCGCTCGTGTTCAGCATGATGAAGTGGACATCCTCATCGGCGGTTGCAGCCGCTGCGAGCAGTGGAGCCTCGGAGCGACAAGGCGGGCACCACGATGCCCATGAGTTGACAACGCTGGGTTGTCCCACCGAGGTGATCTCAGTCATGATCGCATCGTGGGTGACCGGTTCCGGGGCGCCCGTTGTGACAGCCTCAGATGGGCTTGAGCACGCTGCACCGACGAGTGCGACGGCAGCTAGGAGTATCAAAAGACGTTTCTGCATACCCCCTAGGGTAGGCGATGATGCACTCAACTGGAGCGATCCGTGAGCTCTTGTGCGACTCGCCCCGATTCGACTCCCTGCTGGGCCAGCAGCACGAGCGCGTGGTAGAAGAGGTCCGCCGCCTCCTCAACGACGCGTTGGTCAGTCGAGCCGGTTGCCGTGTCCTTGGCGGCGAATGCGAGTTCACCAGCTTCCTCGAGCGTCTTGCGAGCTGCGAGGTCGCCGTTGGCGATGAGCGTTGCCGTGTAGGACTCCGTCGGGTCAGCGCTGGCCCTCTTCTTGATCGTTGCCGCGAGGCGGTCGAGGGCTGTTCCCAGCGTGACCGGTGCGTCTGAGGTGAAACACGAGACGGAGCCAGTGTGGCAGGTGGGCCCGGCGGAGTGTGTGCTGATGAGGACGGCATCGCTGTCACAGTCGAGGTGGGTGGACACGACCGAGAGCGTGTTGCCACTCGTCTCTCCCTTCAACCACAGGGTGTTGCGCGACCGACTGTGGAAGTGGACAAGGCCGGTCTCTGCTGTCTTGTCCCATGCCTCCCTGTTCTGATAGCCGACCATCAGGACCTCGCGGGTGTCAGCATCTTGGATGACACAGGGAACGAGACCATCGCGATCGGTCCGAAGCGTGTCGAAGGAGGGTGCAGCGGTCATGGAGTGATCCTGACCGGTATGCCGGCAAGGGCGAGTTCTTCTTTCGCCTCCGCGATCGAGTGGATCGACCGGTGGAAGATCGAGGCAGCAAGCACGGCATCGGCTTTGCCGTCGAGGACGGCCCTCGTGAGGTCACTCGGAGACCCTGCGCCGCCCGACGCAATGATGGGAACGGTCACTCGTATGCGCAGCGCTCTGAGCAACGCCAGGTCGTATCCGTCGTTGGTGCCGTCCCTGTCCATCGAGGTGACGAGCAACTCGCCCGCTCCGAGTCTTTGTGCTCGCGTTGCCCACTCCAGGGCGTTGAGTCCTGTGTCCACCCTGCCGCCGTGCGTGTGGACGGTCCATCCGGATTCGCTCCGTTTCGCGTCGATTGCCACGACGACACACTGGCGGCCGAATGCTCGTGCACATGCTGCGATGAGACGGGGCCGTTGGACCGCTGCTGAATTGATGGCAACCTTGTCTGCTCCGGCTCGCAGAACCTGTCGCATGTCCTCGACCGACCGCACTCCGCCTCCAACTGTGAGCGGGATGAATACGTTCTCTGCCGTCTCTCGGATGGTCTTGAGCATGGTGGTGCGGCCCTCGGGTGTGGCACCGATGTCCAGGAAGCAGATCTCGTCTGCTCCCTCGGATGCGTATCGACTCGCAAGCTCCACAGGATCACCCTCGTCCGTGAGGTCGACGAACTTCGTCCCTTTGACGACCCTTCCGTCCTTCACATCGAGACACGGAATGACCCTCTTACGCAACATCTTGGGCCACCAACGCAGGCGAAACGAAATTTCCAAGCACGGCGAGGCCGGCATCGCCGGATCGTTCCGGGTGGAACTGCACACCAGAAATATTGCCACGGGCCACTGCTGATACGAAGCGGTCATCCCCGTGCACGGTCTCGCCGACGGCGAGATCTGTGCCCTTTGGGCGTGCCGCGTAGCTGTGGACGAAGTAGAAGAGCGGGTCCGTGCCAAGGCCTGCGAAGAGCTCGTTGGCACTCGGTGCAACCGAGTTCCAACCGATGTGCGGCAGGGGAGTGGCGTCGAGTCTGTCGACTGTTCCCGCAAGCAGCCCCAAGCACTCGGTGTCGTCCTCGTACGAGTAGTCGAAGA